>JANOAM010000232.1:0-4908 GCA_031411215.1 Betaproteobacteria bacterium | reverse complement strand
TCATGTCGCCGGCGTGAGTGCCGACGATGCCACCGCCCAAGATCTTGCCGTGGCCATGCGCTTCGGGCGAATCGTCGAACAGCAGCTTGGTGAAGCCTTCATCGCGGCCGGTGGCGATGGCACGGCCTGAAGCCGTCCACGGGAACAAGCCCTTCTTGACCTTGATGCCCTGGGCCTTGGCCTCGTCTTCGGTGAGCCCGACCCACGCCACTTCAGGATCGGTGTAGGCCACGCTGGGGATCACGCGCGCATCGAACTGCGCCTTGCTGTCGCCGGCCGCCACTTCGGCGGCCACATGCGCCTCATGCACCGCCTTGTGCGCCAGCATTGGCTGGCCGACGATGTCGCCGATGGCGAAGATGTGCGGTACGTTGGTGCGCATCTGTATGTCGACCGGGATGAAACCTCGGTCACCGACGATCACACCGGCCTTGTCGGCGCCGACCTTCTTGCCGTTGGGCACGCGGCCCACGGCCTGCAGCACCAGGTCGTAGAGGCCTTCGCTCTTGGTGCCATCCAGGCCTTCAAACATCACGCGGATACCGTCCTTGGTGGCCTCGGCGCCGGTGGTCTTGGTCTTCAACATCAACTTGTCGAAGCGCGGTGCGTTGAGCTTTTGCCAGACCTTGACCAGGTCGCGGTCAGCGCCCTGCATCAGGCCGTCCAGCATCTCCACCACGTCCAGCTTGGCGCCGAGCGTGCTGTAGACCGTGCCCATTTCCAGGCCGATGATGCCGCCGCCGATGACCAGCATCTTCTTCGGGTTCTGACGCAGTTCCAGCGCGCCGGTGCTGGTCATGATGCGCGTGTCATCCTTCGGCAGGAAGGGCAACTTCACCGCTTCAGAACCAGCCGCGATGATGGCGTTCTTGAACTTGATGGTCTGGACCTTGCCGTCGGCCGCCGTGACCTTCAGGTGGAACGGGTCGGCAAACTCGCCCACGCCCTGCACCGTCGTCACCTTGCGCATCTTGGCCATGGCGGCCAGGCCGCCGGTGAGCTTGCCCACGACCTTGTTCTTGTGCGCCAGCAGCTTGCCCAAGTCCAGCTTGGGCTTGTCAAACGTGACGCCCAGGTCGGCGAAGTGCGTCACTTCGTCCATCACCGCGGCCACGTGCAGCAGCGCCTTGCTGGGAATGCAGCCTACGTTCAGGCACACGCCGCCCAGCGTGGGGAAACGTTCGACCAGCACGGTCTTCATGCCCAGGTCGGCCGCGCGGAAGGCGGCGGAGTAGCCGCCGGGGCCGGCGCCCAGCACCAGCATGTCGCATTCGAGGTCAGCGCCACCGGCGTAGCTGGCGGCAGCAGGTGCCGGGGTGGCCGGCGCAACAGGCGCGGCGGCTGGTGCCGGCGCAGGCGCGGCAGGAGCCGCAGGCGTCGCGGCAGCACCGCTGACTTCCATCGACAGCAGCACCGTGCCCTGGTTGATCTTGTCACCCACTTTGACCGTCAGCGCCTTGACGACGCCGCCGTGCGAAGACGGGATCTCCATCGACGCCTTGTCGCTTTCCACCGTGATCAGGCTCTGCTCGGCCTTGACCATGTCGCCGGGCTTGACCAGCACTTCGATGACGGCCACGTCCTTGAAGTCGCCGATGTCCGGCACCAGGATGTCGATGAGGGCCATGACTGTTCCTTCTTGTCTCAGGGTTTGAGTTTGAACGTCTGCACGCGCACAGGGCCTGCAGAGCTGGTGTCGAATTCGCAGCCTGCGGCCACACCCGCCTGGGCTACTTCACGCGCCGTCTTGGCCTGGTTCCACACCGCGTGCATGCCACCCAGCGCAAAGCGCCGGCCCGAACCAATGGCCCAGAAGCGGTCGAACTCGAAGACCTCGCGGTAGCTTTCCACGCCGAAGATGCCGTGTGTGTTGGCGATGAGGATGCTGAACTGGCTGCTCTCGTAGGGGTCGCTGTCCTGCTCTTTGGTGTTCAGGTAGTAGCGTTCCTTGAGCTTGGGGTGCAGGCGCAGGAAGGTTTCGAAGATGGACTGCCGCGAGTGCAGTTGCAACTCTTCCTTGGTCAGCGCACCCAGTGCCTGCTGCAGCACGGGCATGTGCGCCACCGTGCCTACCGTGCCGACCCAGGAACCGGCTATCGCAAACATCTTGGCGTTCGCCTCGTAGCCATGCGGCAGACGCATCTCGCCAAAGGTGACGAGCGAGTCCGACGCAATGGCCACGCTGCCGCCCTTGCGGGCGACCACGACAGTGCTCACAGAAGCGCGCGCCGGAAGTCCGCAAGCAGGCCTCCCAGATAGGCGTTGAAGCGAGCCGCAGACGCGCCGTCGATGACGCGGTGGTCGTAGGACAGCGACAGCGGCAGCATCAGGCGCGGCACGAAGGCACCACCATTGAAGCTCGCGTCCCACACCGGTTTCGTCTGGCCCTTGGACAAGCCCAGGATGGCCACTTCGGGCGCATTGATGATGGGCGTGAAGTGCGTCCCGCCTATGCCGCCCAGGCTGCTGATGCTCATGCATCCGCCGGTCATGTCGGCCGGGCCCATCTTGCCGTCGCGCGCCTTCTTGGCCAGGTCGCCCATCTCCGTGCTGATCTGGAAGATGCCCTTCTGGTCGGCGTTCTTCAGCACCGGCACCACCAGGCCGTTGGGCGTGTCGGCCGCAAATCCGATGTGGAAGTACTGCTTGTAGACCAGAGCGTCACCGTCCAGGCTGGCGTTGAAGTCGGGGAACTTCTTCAGCGCCGAGACCACGGCCTTGATCACGAAGGCCAACATGGTGACCTTGACGCCGCTCTTCTCGTTTTCCTTGTTGAGCTGGACGCGGAATGCTTCCAGTTCCGTGATGTCGGCTTCGTCGTTGTTGGTGACGTGCGGGATCATCACCCAGTTGCGGTGCAGGTTGGCGCCGCTGATCTTCTTGATGCGGCTCAGGTCCTTGCGCTCGACCGGACCGAACTTGGCGAAGTCCACCACCGGCCACGGCAGCAAGCCGGGGATGCCACCGCCGGCTGCGGCGGCCGGCGCGGGGGCCTTGGCCTTCTGCGCGGCGGTCTGCGTGTCACCGGACAGCACACCCTTGACGAAGCCCTGCACGTCGGTCTGCGTGATGCGGCCCTTGGGGCCCGAGCCCTTCACTTCCGCCAGCGGCACGCCCAGTTCGCGGGCGAAGCGGCGGATGGAGGGCGACGCGTGAGGCAGTGAGCCCTTGGCCGCCGTCGGGTCGTGGGCGGGCACAGCAGCAGCGGGCGCTGCTGCTGGCGCGGAGGCAACAGGTGCCGGTGCAGGAGGCGCAGAGGCAGCCATAGGGGCAGCGCCCACTGCCTGCATGACGACAATCGGCGAACCCTTCTTGACCTTGTCACCCACCTTCACCAGCAACTGCGTGATGCTGCCGGCGTGAGACGACGGGATCTCCATGGAAGCCTTGTCGCTCTCCACGGTGATGAGGCTCTGCTCCACCTTGACGGTGTCGCCGACCTTCACGAAAAGCTCGATGACGGCCACTTCGTCGAAGTCACCGATGTCCGGCACTTCCACGGTCACTGGACCGGCCGCAGCCACAGCAGCCAAGGGCGCGGGGGCCGGTGCAGCGGGGGCAGCAGCGGCCGCAGCAGGTGCGGGCGCCGGCGCAGCAGCCGCGCCGCCAGCAGCTTCCACCACCAGCACCAGCGTGCCCTCGCTGATCTTGTCACCCAGCTTGACCTTGATCTCCTTCACCGTGCCGGCATGCGACGACGGAATCTCCATCGACGCCTTGTCGCTTTCCACGGTGAGCAGGCTCTGGTCGGCGGCGATCACGTCGCCCACCTTGACCATCACCTCGATGACTTCCACGTCCTTGAAGTCACCGATATCGGGGACCTTCACATCGACCAACGCCATGTCTGTCTCCTGGCCTTGTTTGTTATGCGTACAACGGGTTGATCTTGTCGGCATTGATGCCGTACTTCTTGATCGCCTCGGCCACCTTGGTGGCCGGCAGCGTGCCTTCGTCGGCCAGCGTCTTCAGTGCGGCCACCACAATGTAGTGGCGGTTGATCTCGAAGTGCTCACGCAGCTTGCTGCGGAAGTCGCTGCGGCCAAATCCGTCGGTGCCCAGCACCTTGTAGGTCCGGCCCTTGGGCATGAAGGGGCGGATCTGCTCCGCGTAGTTCTTCATGTAGTCGGTGCTGGCGATGACCGGGCCGGCATGGGCCGCCAGCTGCTGCGCCACGAAGGGCACTTTCGCTTCGGCCGTCGGGTGCAACATGCTCCAGCGCTCGCAGTCCTGGCCGTCGCGCGCCAGTTCGTTGAAGCTCGGGCAGCTCCAGACGTTGGCGGCCACACCCCACTCGGCTTCGAGAAGTTTCTTGGCGGCCATGCTCTCGCGCAGGATGGTGCCGCTGCCCAGCAGGTTGACACGCGGTGTCTTCTTCGCGCCTTCCTCCAGCAGGTACATGCCCTTGATGATCTGCTCTTCCGTGCCGGCCTTGAGGCCCGGCATGGGGTAGTTCTCGTTGAGCAGCGTCAGGTAGTAGTAGACGTTCTCCTGCCGCTCCACCATGCGCTTCAGGCCATGGTGAATGATGACGCCCACCTCGTGCGCAAAGCTCGGGTCGTAGGAGATGCAATTCGGGATCGTGCCGGCCAGGATGTGGCTGTGGCCGTCTTCGTGCTGCAGGCCTTCGCCGTTCAGCGTCGTGCGGCCGCTGGTGCCACCCAGCAAGAAGCCGCGCGCCTGCATGTCGCCCGCAGCCCAGGCCATGTCGCCAATGCGCTGGAAGCCGAACATCGAGTAGTAGATGTAGAACGGCACCATGATGCGGTTGTTCGTCGAATACGACGTCGCGGCCGCGATCCAGCTGGCCATGCCGCCGGCTTCGTTGATACCTTCCTGCAGGATCTGGCCGTTGACCATTTCCTTGTAGTACATGACCTGGTCTTTATCCACCGGCGTGTACTTCTG
>JANOAM010000231.1:0-1572 GCA_031411215.1 Betaproteobacteria bacterium | reverse complement strand
AAAGGTGCGCAAGAGCCAGAACGCGCATGGCATCACGGTCATCGAGATCGAACTGCAGGGCAACAACTGGCAGATGGTGCGGCCATCGAAATACGCACGGCGCATCACGGCGCTGACGCCCTTCCGCGTCGGCGGCCCGGCTGCCGGCCACACGCTGATGAAGACCGCGGCCGACCCCGAAGGCCGCACGGTGCTGGGCACCATCGGCAACTGCGCCAGCGGCAAGACACCCTGGGGCACCTACCTGTCCGGCGAAGAGAACTGGGCCAACTACTTCACCGCCGCCGACGTGCCCACCGCGCATGAAAAACGCTGGGGCCTGCGCCGCGCCAGCTGGTACCGCTGGCCCGAACACGACGAGCGTTTCGACACGGTGCGCAACCCCAACGAACCCAACCGATTCGGATGGGTGGTGGAGGTGGACCCGATGGACCCCACCAGCACGCCGGTCAAGCGCACCGCCATCGGTCGTGCGGCGCATGAAGGCGCCTGGGTGGCGGTCACCAAGGACGGCCGCGCGGTGGTGTATTCAGGCGAAGACGCACGTTTTGAGTACATCTACAAGTTCGTCAGCCGCGACAAGATCGCCCCGGCCGGCAACGGCAAGACCGCCGCGCAGGCCAATGCCGACCTGCTGGACCACGGCACGCTGCATGTCGCGCGTTTTGACGCCGACGGCAAGGGCCAGTGGCTGCCGCTGGTGCACGGCCAGGGCCCACTCACAGCGGCGAATGGCTTCGCCGACCAGGGCGACGTGGTCATCAAGGCGCGCCAGGCCAGCGACCTGCTCGGCGCCACCAAGATGGACCGCCCGGAATGGCTGGCCATCGACCAGGCGAGTGGCTGGGTCTACTGCACGCTGACCAACAACAGCCAGCGCGGCACGGCCAACAACCCCGGCACGGACGCCGCCAACCCGCGCACCAACAACACCATGGGGCAGATCATCCGCTGGAAGGAGCAGGGCGACTTCTCCGGCGAACGCTTTGAATGGAACCACCTGCTGCTGGCCGGTGACCCGCAAGCCGAACGGCCCGAAGCACGCGGCAACATCAACGGCGACATCCTGTCCGGGCCCGACACCATCGCGTTCGACCCCAACGGGCTGCTGTGGATAGGCACCGACATGAGCAACATCGGCAAGGGCGAGATGGCCCGCATGGGCAACAACGCGCTGCTGGCCTGCAACCCCGTGACGGGTGAGGTGCGGCGCTTCCTGACAGGGCCCATGGAATCTGAACTGACCGGCGCCACCTGGACACCCGACGGGCGCACGATGTTCGTCAACATCCAGCACCCGGGCAGCGGCGTCAAGCGCGACGGCAGCGACAACCCGCGCCTGTTTTCAAACTGGCCTGACTTCAACCCGGCCGGTCGGCCGCGCTCGGCCACGGTGGCCATCCGCAGGCACGATGGCGGTGTGATCGGGGCTTGAGCGCTGCGCGTGCTGCATCCACCGCCTGCGCCGGGCGAGGCCCGTCACCGGGTGCGCCGCCTGTGGGCAGGCATCGAGTTGCACGCTTCCCACACCCTGCAGCTCTGCCGCGTTGCCGCTCAGGCCACCGTCGGGCC
>JANOAM010000230.1:0-1736 GCA_031411215.1 Betaproteobacteria bacterium | reverse complement strand
GGCGCGCATCCTCGACCATCGCAGCCTGGCCAAGCTGAAGGGTACCTACACCGACAAGCTGCCGCTGATGGTGAACCCGAGCACCGGCCGCGTTCACACCAACTACGGGCAGGCGGTGGCGGTGACCGGGCGGTGCGATGAAAGCCTCGCGCACGCGCCGGCCTTCGGGCGTGCGGATGGGGATGTTCTGCAGGTTGGGGTCGTTGCTGGCCAGCCGCCCCGTCACCGCCACCGCCTGCGCGTAGTTGGTGTGCACGCGGCCCGTCGCCGGGTTGACCATCAACGGCAGCTTGTCGGTGTAGGTGCCCTTCAGCTTGGCCAGGCTGCGGTGGTCGAGGATGCGCGCCGGCAGCGGGTAGTCGGCGGCCAGTTCCTGCAGCACTTCTTCGTCGGTGCTGGGCGCGCCGGTGGCCGTCTTCTTCTTCACCGGCAGGCCCAGCTTGGTGAACAGGATGTCGCCGATCTGCTTGGGGCTGCCCATGTTGAAGGGCTGGCCCGCGATCCCGTAGGCGTCCTGCTCCAGCGTCACCATGCGCTCGGCCAGTTCCTGGCTTTGCCGTGCCAGCACGGCGGCGTCGATCAGCACACCGTGGCGCTCGACCCGCGCGAGCACCTCGCTCACGGGAATCTCGATACGCTCGTAGACGAAGCGCAAGCCCTCATCGGCCAGCACCCGCGGCAGCAGGGTCTGGTGCACCTGCAGCGTCATCTCGCTGTCTTCGCCGGAATATTCCGTGGCCTTGGCCACGTCCACCTGGGCAAAGGGGATCTGGTTGGCGCCCTTGCCGCAGACATCTGCATAGCTGAGACCCTTGCGGCCCAGGTGGCGTTCGGCCAGGGCCTCCAGGCCATGGGTCCGGTGGGCGTCCAGCACATAACTCTGCAACATGGTGTCATGTGCATAGCCGCGCACGGTGATGCCGGCATTGGCCAGCACATGGCGGTCGTACTTGATGTTCTGGCCGACCTTGAGCTTCGCTGCGTCTTCCAGCCAGGGCTTGAGCCTGTCGAGCACGGCCTGCAGCGGCAACTGGTCGGGTGCGTCGGGACCGGCGTGGGCCAGCGGCACGTAAGCGGCGCGGCCCGGTTCCACCGCGAAGCTGACGCCGACGATGCGGGCCCGCATCGGGTCCAGGCTGTCGGTCTCGGTGTCGATGGCGGACAGCTCCGCGGCCTGCAGCACGTGCAGCCAGTGGTCCAGGCGCTCCCAGCTGGTGATGGTTTCGTAGTCGCGCGGCAGGTCTGCGGCGGGGCGCTGCGTCGGCGCCGCCGTGGCCGCGTCGCCCGCCGGAGCGGGTGCGGCGGCCTCGAACTCGCGCAGCCAGGTCTTGAAGCCGAAACGTGCGTAGAAACCGCGCAAGCCTTCGGTATCCACCGGGCGCAGGGCCAGTTCGTCCAGCGCCGGCCAGGCCGGTACATGGCCCGTCAAATCGCAGTCCGTCACCACGGTGATGAGCTTGCGCCCCATCGGCAGCCAGTCCAGCGCCTTGCGCAGGTTCTCGCCCGCCACGCCCTTGATGCTGTCGGCGGCGGCCACCACGCCGTCCAAGCCACCGAAGTCGGCGATCCACTTGGCAGCGGTCTTGGGCCCAACCTTGTCGACGCCGGGCACGTTGTCCACCGTGTCGCCGATGAGCGATAGGTAATCGACGATCCTGTCGGGCGGCACGCCGAACTTGGCGATCACGCCGGGCACGTCGAGCCGCTCGCGGCTCATGGTGTTGATGAGGCTCACG
>JANOAM010000229.1:0-4835 GCA_031411215.1 Betaproteobacteria bacterium | reverse complement strand
TCCGACAACCAGGCCTGCCGCGCCGCACATGGCCACGGCGCCTGCTGGGGCGTGGTGGCTGAAAAAGGCCGGCTGATCATCTTTGGCCGCTACCCGTTTGCCGAGCAGTGGCGGCCGCTGCTGGCCTGCGGGCTGCTGGTGACGTTGCTCACCGCCAGCTGCCTGCGTCGCTTCTGGCGGCCTGCATTGGCTTTGGCGTGGGTCGTCGTGTTCATCGCGCTCTATGTGCTGATGCGTGGTGGGTACTTTGGCCTGACACCCGTGGAAACCGCGCAGTGGGGCGGCCTGCCGCTGACGCTGCTGCTGTCCACCGTGAGCCTGGTGGTGGCCTTCCCGCTGGCCGTGCTGGTGGCCCTGGGCCGGCAGAGCAAGCTGCCCGCCATCCGCACGCTGTGTGTGCTGTATGTGGAACTGATCCGTGGAGTTCCCTTGATCAGCGTGCTGTTCATGGCCAGTTTCATCCTGCCGCTGTTCATGCCGCAGGGCAACACCATCGACGTGCTGGCGCGGGTGCTGGTGGGCATGACGCTGTTCACCGCGGCCTATCTGGCGGAAGTCGTGCGTGGCGGCCTGCAGGCGCTGCCCAAGGGCCAGGTGGAAGCCGCGCAGTCGCTGGGCCTGAGCTACTGGCAGGCGCAGCGCAAGATCGTGCTGCCCCAGGCGCTGCGCATCGTGGTGCCCAGCATCGTCAACACCTTCATCGGCGCCTTCAAGGACACGTCCCTGGTCACCATCGTGAGCCTGTACGACCTGACCGGCGCGGTGCAGCTGGCCCTGGGCGACGCCGACTGGCGCAAGTTCTTCCTGGAAGGCCAGCTCTTTGTGGCCGGCATCTACTTCGTGGCCTGCTTTGCCATGAGCCGCTACAGCCGCTGGCTCGAACAGCACTTGAACACCGGAACCCGACGCTCATGACCGCGACCCCAGCCGCTGAAGCACCGCTGATCACCTTTGACGGCGTCAACAAGTGGTACGGGGAATTCCACGTGCTGCGCGACATCAACCTGCGTGTGGCCAAAGGCGAGCGCATCGTCATCTGTGGGCCATCGGGCTCGGGCAAGAGCACACTGATCCGCTGCGTCAACCGGCTGGAAGAGCACCAGCAAGGACGCCTGGTGGTGGACGGCGTGGAGCTGACCGACGACGTGAAGGCCATCGAGGCCATACGCAAGCAGGTCGGCATGGTGTTCCAGCAGTTCAACCTGTTCCCGCACCTCACCGTGCTGGAGAACCTGACGTTGGCGCCCATGTGGGTGGGCAAAGTGCCGAAGAAGGAAGCCGAAGAACGCGCCATGCAACAGCTCCAGCGTGTGCGCATTGCGGAGCAGGCGGCGAAGTACCCGCTGCAGCTGTCCGGCGGCCAGCAGCAGCGTGTGGCCATTGCACGGGCGCTGTGCCTCACGCCCAAGATCATGCTGTTCGACGAGCCCACGTCCGCGCTGGACCCAGAGATGATCAATGAAGTCCTGGACGTGATGAGCGAGCTGGCCCACCAAGGCATCACCATGCTGTGCGTGACGCACGAGATGGGCTTTGCCAAGGCCGTGGCCGACCGCGTGATCTTCATGGACCAGGGCCAGATCGTCGAAGAGAACACGCCCATGGAGTTCTTCAACCACCCCAAAACAGACCGGACGAAGGACTTTTTGTCCAAGATCCTGGCGCATTGACATCACCGAGTACCTGTTGATCGACAAAATCCGATATGCCTGCGCCGGCGACGCCAAGCCCCGGCCCCATGGCAACTGCTACTGGCTGGCTGAAGGCGCCGTGCTGGCCGGTCCACACCCGGGCCCATTGGGCGTGGACCTGCTGCGCAGCGTGGGCGTGACGCACTTCGTGGACCTCACGGCGCCGGGTGAGTCTGCGCAGCCCTACAAGGCCGCGCCCGCCACCTACGCACGCCACCCCATCAGCGACTTCGGCATCCCCAGCGTCGAGGGCCTGCGTGAGACGCTGGCCGATATCGAAGCCGCGGTCGAGCAGGGCGGCCTGGTCTACTTGCACTGCCGCGCCGGCATAGGCCGCACGGGCACCGTGGCGGCCTGCCTGCTGGTCGAGCAGGGCTTCACCGGCGACGAAGCGCTGACGCTGCTGACGCAGAAGTGGCAGGCGGTGCACAAGCGCGTGCTGTCGCCCAACACACCGGAAACCGAAGGCCAGCGCCAGTTCGTGCGCCAGTGGGCCCAGCTCAGATCGGCTTGACCCCCCTCTTGTAGCGCTCCTTCAGAGGCTCGTGACCCAGCGCAGGGAAATCGATGGGCGTGTCGGGCACCGCATGTTCGGGAACAGCGTCCAGCAGGTGGCGGACGAGCTTGAGCCGCCCGCGTCGCTGGTCGTTGAAGTCCACCAGCGTCCATGGCGCGAACTTGCTGTGCGTGGCCTGCAGCATCGATGAGCGGGCCGACGTGTAGTCGGCGTACTTGGTGCGGGCTTGCAGGTCCACCGGGCTCAGCTTCCAGCGCTTGAGAGGGTCGGTCAGGCGTTCGGCGAAGCGCTCTTCCTGTTGCGCCTGGTCCACCGTGAGCCAGTACTTGAAGAGCAGGATGCCATCGTCCACCAGCATCTTCTCGAACACCGGCGCCTGCTTCAGGAAGGCCTGGGTCTCGTCTTCCGTGCAGTAGCCCATGACCCGTTCGACGCCGGCGCGGTTGTACCAGCTGCGGTCAAAGAGCACGATCTCACCGGCCGCCGGCAGGTGCGGCACGTAGCGCTGGAAGTACCACTGTGTGCGTTCGCGGTCGCTGGGTTTGGCCAAGGCCACGACGCGGCATTGCCGCGGGTTCAGCGTCTCGGCAATGGCGCTGATGACGCCACCCTTGCCCGCCGTGTCGCGGCCCTCCACCACCACCATCAGGCGCTTGCCGGTGCTTTGCAACCAGCGCGCCACGTCGTTCAACTCCAATTGCAGCGGAGCGAGCTTTTCCAGGTACTCCCCTTTGCCTAGCTTCTTGCTCGGTGCCCTTGTTGATGCCTTGTCCGACTTGCCCATGTGCGTGGCCTCCTGTCGCAGACTGTAGCCCCGCCCACAAAAACAAGGCCCGCACGCTGTTGCCAGCGGGCGGGCCTGTGCTTGAACAAACGCAGCAGCTTACTTCTTGCGCAGCTTCTGGATCGCTGCCAGCTGCGCGGCCATTGCGGCGAACTCGCCTTGCGCAGCGGCCAAGTCGATGTCGCTCTTGGCGTTCTTCATGGCTTCTTCGGCCTGCTTCTTGGCTTCCGTCGCCTTGGCCTCGTCCAGGTCATGGCCACGAATGGCGGTGTCGGCCAGCACGGTGACAGTGCCTGGCTGCACTTCGAGAATGCCGCCGGCGACGAAGACAAACTCTTCCTCGCCATTGTCGGCACGCTCAATGCGCACCGCACCCGGCTTGATGCGCGTGATCAGCGGCGTGTGGCGCGGCAGGATGCCGAGCTCGCCGTTTTCACCAGGCAGCGCGACGAACTTGGCCTCGCCGCTGAAGATGCTGCCTTCAGCGCTGACCACGTCGACATGGATGGTTGCCATGACGGCTCCTTAGTTGATCTTCTTGGCCTTTTCGAAGGCCTCGTCAATCGTGCCGACCATGTAGAACGCTTGCTCCGGCAGGTGGTCGCATTCGCCGCTGACGATCATCTTGAAGCCGCGGATGGTTTCCTTCAGCGGCACGTACTTGCCCGGGCTGCCGGTGAACACTTCGGCCACGTGGAAAGGCTGGCTCAGGAAGCGCTGGATCTTGCGCGCGCGGGCCACGGCCAGCTTGTCGTCGGGGCTCAGTTCGTCCATGCCCAGGATGGCGATGATGTCGCGCAACTCCTTGTAGCGCTGCAGCGTTTCCTGCACGGCGCGCGTGGTGCGGTAGTGCTCTTCGCCGACCACGTTGGGGTCCATCTGGCGGCTCGTGCTGTCCAGCGGGTCCACGGCCGGGTAGATGCCCAGCGACGCGATTTCACGCGACAAGGCCACTGTCGAGTCCAAGTGAGCGAAGGTGGTGGCGGGGCTCGGGTCGGTGTAGTCGTCCGCCGGCACGTACACGGCCTGGATGGACGTGATGGAACCCACCTTGGTGGAGGTGATGCGTTCTTGCAGGCGGCCCATTTCTTCCGCCAAGGTCGGCTGGTAGCCCACGGCCGAAGGCATGCGGCCCAGCAGCGCGGACACTTCCGTGCCGGCCAGCGTGTAGCGGTAGATGTTGTCGACGAAGAACAGCACGTCGCGGCCTTCGTCGCGGAAGCTTTCGGCGATGGTCAGGCCGGTCAGCGCCACGCGCAGGCGGTTGCCCGGGGGTTCGTTCATCTGGCCGTAGACCATGCTCACCTTGGAGTTGGGCAGGTTCTCCAGATCGACGACCTTGGAGTCGGCCATCTCGTGATAGAAGTCGTTGCCCTCACGGGTGCGCTCACCAACGCCGGCAAACACGGACAGACCCGAGTGCGCCTTGGCGATGTTGTTGATGAGCTCCATCATGTTCACGGTCTTGCCGACGCCGGCGCCGCCGAAGAGGCCCACCTTGCCGCCCTTGGCAAACGGGCAGATCAGGTCGATCACCTTGATGCCGGTTTCCAGCAATTCCTGCGACGGGCTCAACTCGTCATAGGACGGTGCCTTGCGGTGAATGGGCGCCGTCAGGGTCTGGTCGACCGGGCCGCGCTCATCAAGCGGGTTGCCCAGCACGTCCATGATGCGGCCCAGCGTCGCCTTGCCCACGGGCACGGTGATGTTGGCGCCGGTGTTGCTGACCATCAGGCCGCGACGCAGGCCGTCGGACGAACCCAGTGCGATGGTGCGCACCACGCCGTCGCCCAGCTGCTGCTGCACTTCCAGCGTCAGCGCGGTGCCTTCCAGCTTCAGCGCG
>JANOAM010000228.1:0-2603 GCA_031411215.1 Betaproteobacteria bacterium | reverse complement strand
GCCGCCAGCGCCAAGTTCAGCGCCATGGACGACGAGAAAGTCAGCTTCGCCCTGGTGCTGGACGGCACCGGCGTCGTGCCCGCGGGTGGTGGCACGACAGGCACCGCGCGTGCACCCAAGAGCGTGAAGGCCCAGCTCGCGGACCTGCACAACGTGGCCTACAACTACGTCGGCACGCTGCACGAACCGCCGCATGTGCGGCTGCTGTGGGGCAGCCTGATCTTCTTCGGCCGGCTGGAGAGCATGAGCACGCAGTTCACGCTGTTCAAGCCCAGCGGCGAACCATTGCGCGCCAAGGTGGACCTGTCCTTCACCGGCGCCACCAGCAAGCGTGAAGGTGAACTGGTGTCCAACCGCAGCTCACCCGACCTGAGCCACCGCGTGCAGGTGCGTGAAGGCGACACGCTGCCGCTCTTGTGCCAGCGCATCTACGGCGACGCCGGCTACTACATGGACGTCGCCGCGTTCAACGGCCTGGGTGACTTCCGCCGCCTCAAGCCCGGCCTGGAACTGCACTTCCCGCCGCTGGCCTGAGCCCATGGCCGTCTCGCCCCTCATCGATGCCGAAGGCCCCGTCCGCGTCACGCTGCTGTGCGACGGCACGGACGTGACGGCCACGGCCGAGATTGAATCCGTCACCATCTGGCGTGCCGTCAACCGCGTGCCCACGGCCACCATCGTGATGCTGGACGGCGACATGCCCACGCAGAAGCTGCCGCTGAGCGACGCCGCCACCTTCCTGCCCGGTGCGGCCGTCGAACTGAAGGCCGGCTACGGCGACAAGGAGGAGACGCTTTTCAAGGGCATCGTCGTGCGCCACGGCATCCACATGGACGGCAACGCCGGTGCGCGCCTGACCGTGGAATGCCGCGACAAGGCCGTCAAGTTGACGGTGGCCCGCCGCAACAAGGTGTGGACCGACCAGACCGACAGCGACCTCATGACTGCGCTGATCCAGGGCCACGGCCTGACCGCGGACGTGGACAGCACCAGCACCACGCACGGCTCGCTGGTCCAGCACTACTGCACCGACTGGGACTTGCTGCTGGCGCGCGCCGAAGCCAATGGCCTGTTGGTGATGCCCGAAGACGGCACGCTCAAGGTGGCGGCACCGGCCACCAGCGGCAGCCCCGTGCTGGCGGTGGGCTGGGGCAGGGACATCATCGAACTGAAGGCCGAGGTCGACGCGCGCCACCAGTTCAGCACCGTCAAGGCCACGGCCTGGGACCCGGCCACGCAGGACGTGGTGAGCGGCACGGCGGCCAACTCCGACGCGATGACGTCGCAGGGCAACCTGAGCGGCGCCACGCTGGCCGCGGTGCTGGGGCAGGGCGAGATCGACCTGCAAAGCGGCACCGTGCTGGAAGCCGCCGAACTCACCAGCTGGGCCAAGGCGCAGCAGCTCAAGTCCGGTCTGGCGCGGCTGCGGGGCCACGTGCGCTTCCAGGGCAGCGCGCTGGCCCAGGTGGGCAAGCTGGTGACGCTGGAAGGCGTGGGCGACCGCTTCAAGGGCAATGTGCTGACCACCGCGCTGACCCACACCCTGCGGAACGGCGAATGGACCACCGACGTGGAGTTCGGCCACGCGGTGGAATGGTTCACCGAACGCAGCGACATCGTGGCGCCGCCCGCCGCCGGCCGCGTGCCTGGCATCGAGGGCCTGCACGTGGGCGTGGTGCTGAAGCTGGACGCCGACCCCAAGGGCCAGCACCGCATCCAGGTCAAGGCGCCCACTGCGGGCATAGACCAGGTCTGGGCGCGCCTGGCGCAGACTTTTGCGTCCAATGCCTTCGGCGCCTTCTTCGTGCCCGAGGTCGGTGACGAGGTGCTGCTGGGCTGGTTCAACAACGACCCCGCCTTCCCCGTGGTGCTGGGCTGCCTGTACAGCAGCAAGCACCCGCCGCCCTACACGCTGGCGGCGGCCAACGACACCAAGGCCATCGTCACACGCTGCAAGTCCAAGCTGGAGTTCGACGAGAAGGACAAGGTCATCACCTTGCTGACACCGGGCAACAACAGGATAGTCATCAGCGACAAGGACAAGAGCATCACGCTGACCGACCAGAACAACAACAAGGTGGAACTGGGCCCCAGCGGCATCACGCTGGACAGTCCCAAGGACATCACCATCACCGCCAAGGGCAAGATCACCCTGGACGCGGTGGGCGAAGTCGGCATCACGTCCAAGGCGGATGTGAAGGTGGCGGGCCTGAACATCAACTGCACGGCCAACGTCGGCTTTGCGGGCAAGGGTTCGGCCACGGCCGAGCTGTCAGCGTCTGGCCAGACCACGGTCAAGGGCGCCATGGTCATGATCAATTGACGCCATTGACGAGCCCGCCATGCCGCCCGCCGCCCGCCTGACCGACATGCACGCCTGCCCCATGGTGACGCCGGGGCTGCCGCCCATTCCGCACGTGGGCGGGCCCATCGTCGGCCCCGGTGTGCCCACGGTGCTGATCGGCAAGATCCCGGCTGCGGTGCTGGGCGACAACGCCGTCTGCGTGGGCCCGCCGGACGCCATCATCAAGGGCTCGGCCACGGTGCTGATCGGCGGCAAGCCGGCGGCGCGCATCGGTGACAGCACGGCGCATGGCGGCAGC
>JANOAM010000227.1:0-1945 GCA_031411215.1 Betaproteobacteria bacterium | reverse complement strand
ACCCACGCCGGATTGGCCATGTTCAGCGGCATCCACCAGAGCTTGCGCCGCAGCACCGGCGCCACGGGCAGGCGGCTGGCCATGTGTTCGCGCAGTGCGGTCACGAACTTGCCTTTGGTGCCGGCGGGCAGCTCGAAGACGTGCAAGGCGCCCACGTGCATGGGCATCTCGGCCGTTTCCAGGTACAGGAAGGTGGCGTCCAGGCCTGAGAGTTGTTTCATGCGGGCTTTCGCGCGCAGGTGTTGCGCGGGGCCATCCTAGGCCGGGCCCGCTGCACCACGGCCCCGGGCTGTCCCTAGTCGAAGCCCAGCCTGGGCTCAGGACGCCGCGCGGCTGCGCAGGGCCAGCATCTCGTTGCCGGCCAGGGCCA
Source organism: Betaproteobacteria bacterium (assembly GCA_031411215.1). GTDB lineage: Bacteria > Pseudomonadota > Gammaproteobacteria > Burkholderiales > Burkholderiaceae_C > Rubrivivax. Next base: position 1,575 of record JANOAM010000227.1, on the reverse strand, counting down.
GCAGCACCATCAGGCCGCCGCCCAGCACGGCAGCCGACGGGGACTCGCCCGCGCCCAGCCAGGCCCAGGCCACGCCGAACAGCACTTCCAGCAAAGCCAGCAGGGAAATCTCTGGCCCGGGCAACACCCGCGCCACGGCCACGGCCATGAGGCAAGGAATGGCCAGTTGCACCACGCCCAACAGCGCCAGCAGGCCGATGTCGCGCCCGGACGCGGCAAAGGGCCATGCCAGGGGCAGCGTCAGCAGCGCGGAGATGAGCGCACCGACCAGCACGGCCGGCAGCATGTCGCTGCCACCGCCCTGCTGGCCCTTCAGATGCTGCAGCAGCGTCCAGTTGATGGCCGCAGCCACCGGCACGGCCAGCGCCACACCCATGCCCAGCAGGTGGCGCGGGTCACCGGCGCTCACCTCGTGGCCATACATCCACGCGATGCCGGCACCGGCCAGTGCAATGGCGCCCCAGGTGCGCGGCGCCAGGCGGTGCCCCAGTGCGGCCCAGGCCAGCAAGGCAGTGAAGAGTGGCCCCAGCGCCAGCGTGATCAGCACATTGGCCACGGTGGTCAGCGTCAGCGCCACCATGAATGCGGTGAACATGACGCTCCAGCACAGGCCCGACACCCACAGCGCGCGGCCGCCGGTCTTCAATGAATTGGCCAGCCCGGCGAGTGTGCGCATCACCGACAGCAGCCCCACCAAGGCCACCGCGTTGAAGGCGCTGCGCCAGAAGGTCACCTCGAAGGCACGCGCCGCTTCCAGGTGGCGCGTGACGACGCCCGCGATGCTCCACATGAGCGCCGCCGCCACCATGACCCACACCGCTTGTCGGTGTTTCACGGACCCGCTCTCCTGTGCGTCATGCGCCTTCGCGCGATGCCTTCTTGCGGTCGTGTTCCGACAGGTGGCGCTTGCGCACGCGGATGCTCTTGGGCGTGATTTCCACCAGTTCGTCGTCGCTGATGAATTCCACCGCGTATTCCAGCGTCAGGTCGATAGGCGGCGTGATCTTGATCGCGTCTTCCTTGCCGCTGACACGGAAGTTGGTCAGCTGCTTCATGCGCGTGGCGTTGACCACCAGGTCGTTGTCGCGGCTGTGGATGCCGACGATCATGCCTTCGTAGACCGGGTCACCGGCCTTCACGAACATGCGGCCGCGGTCGTCCAGCTTGCCCAGCGCATAGGTGAAGATTTCGCCAGCGTCCATGCTGATCAGCACGCCGTTCTTGCGGCCAGCGATCTCGCCCTTGTAGGCCTCGTAGCTGTCAAAGATGTTGCTGATGAGGCCGGTGCCGCGCGTCAGGTTCATGAACTCGTTGGAGAAGCCGATCAGGCCGCGCGCTGGGATGCGGTATTCCAGGCGCACACGGCCATTTCCGTCGGTTTCCATGTTGACGAGTTCGGCCTTGCGCTCACCCAAGGCTTGCATGACGCCGCCCTGGTGCTGGTCTTCGACGTCCGCCGTCACCAGTTCGATAGGCTCGTGGCGTTCGCCGTTCACGTCATGGAAGACCACGCGCGGCTTGCTGACGGCCAGTTCATAGCCTTCACGGCGCATGTTTTCCAGCAAGATGGTCAGG
>JANOAM010000226.1:0-2625 GCA_031411215.1 Betaproteobacteria bacterium | reverse complement strand
CGAAGCTCACGCACCATGGCCAGCGACATGGCGTTGCGCACGTCCGGGCGGTTGAGGGTGACATGCAGCACCCCACCCTCGCGCCGCAGCGCGAGGGTCTTGAAGTCCGCCAGCTCGACGCTCATTGCGGCAGCTTGGAAGGCAGCGTGCCTTCCAGCTTGCAGATGATGCCCAGCATCACCTCGTCCGCGCCGCCACCGATGGAGACCAGGCGCGAATCGCGATAGGCCTGGCTGATGGGGTTGTCGGCCGTGAAGCCCATGCCACCCCAGTACTGCAGGCAGGCGTCCGTCACCTCACGGCTCAGCCGCCCGCACTTCAGCTTGGCCATGCTGGCCAGCTTGGTCACGTCCTTGCCGCCGATGTACATCTCCACCGCGCGGTAGGTCAGCGCGCGCAGGGCTTCCACTTCCGTACGCAGTTCGGCCAGGCGGTAGTGCACCACCTGGTTGTCCAGGATGCTCTTGCCGAAGGCCTTGCGCTGGCGTGTGTAGTCAATCGTCTGGTCGATCAGCCGGTCCAGGCTGCGCAGTGAACCAGCCGAACCCCACAGGCGCTCTTCCTGGAACTGCAGCATCTGGAAGGTGAATCCCAGGCCTTCCTGGCCGATCAGGTTGCGTTTGGGCACCCGCACGTTGTCGAAGAAGATCTGCGCCGTGTCGCTGCTGTGCATGCCAATCTTGTGGATCTTCTGCTTGCTGATGCCGGGTGTGTCCATGGGCACCACGATCAGGCTCTTGTTCTTGTGCGCGGGGCCGTCAGACGTGTTGGCCAGCAGGCAGCACCAGTCGGCCTGCAGCGCGTTGGTGATCCACATCTTGGTGCCGTTGATGACGTAGTCGCCGCCGTCACTCTTGGCTGTCGTCTTCAGCGCCGCCACGTCGCTGCCGCCGCCGGGTTCACTCACACCCAGGCAGGCGACGTAGTCACCGGCGATGGTCGGCGTCAGGAACTCTTTGCGCAACTCGTCACTGCCAAACCGCGCCAGTGCCGGTGTGGCCATGTCGGTCTGCACGCCAATGGCCATGGGCACACCGCCGCAGTTGGCCTGGCCCAGCGCCTCGGCCATCACCAGGCTGTATGAAAAGTCCAGGCCGGCGCCGCCGTATTCCTCCGGGTACTTCAGGCCCAAGAGGCCCAGGTTGCCCAGTTTCTTGAAGACCTCGTGGGCAGGAAATTGCTCGTTCTTCTCCCACTCCGCGACGAAGGGGTTGATCTCCTTGTCGCAGAACTTGACGACGGTGTCTTCGATCTGGCGGTGTTCGGGGCTGAACTTCATGGTTTGTCTCCGTTGATCAAAAGCGCGTGTCTCACAAGGGCACGGCCTAAAGCCGTGCGATGCCGAACGTGTTCGGTCGCAGTTGTCGTTGTTGGGCTTCGCGCGCCAGGCTCAGGCACAGCGCCAGGATGCGGCGTGTGTCGCGCGGGTCGATGACGCCGTCGTCCCACAGGCGCGCCGTGCCGAAGAGCACATGGCTTTCGGCGTCCAGTCGCTGGCGCAGTGCGTCGCTCATCGCCGCCAGTGCTTCGTCGTTGGCGGGCAGGCCCAGGCGCTCCAGCTTGGCGCGGTTGAGGATGTCCATCACCTGCGCCGCCTGCGCGCCACCCATCACGGCGGTGCGCGCGCTGGGCCAGCTGAAGATGAAACGCGGATCAAAGCCGCGGCCGCACATGCCGTAGTTGCCCGCGCCAAAACTGCCACCCAACACGATGGTGAACTTGGGCACCCGCGCATTGGCCACCGCCTGGATCATCTTGCTGCCGTGTTTGATAGCCCCGCCCTGCTCCGCCGCCTTGCCCACCATGTAGCCGGTGGTGTTCTGCAGGAAGACCAGGGGCGTGCCGCTCTGGTCGCAGAGCTGGATGAACTGCGCGGCCTTGGTGGAACCTGTCGGCTGGATGGGCCCGTTGTTGCCCAGGATGCCCACCGCGTGGCCCTGGATGCGCGCGTGGCCGCAGACGGTGTCCACGGCATAGCTGGCCTTGAATTCCAGGAAGTCCGACGCGTCCACCAAACGCGCGATCACCTCGCGCACGTCGTAGGGCTCGCGCTCGTCGGCGGGCACCAGGCCCAACAGTTCTTCGGCGGGGAACAGCGGCTCGGGCGCAGCCTTGGCCGCTGCGACGGTGTCCCAGGGCAACTTGTCCAGGATGTCGCGCGCCACCGCAATGGCGTGGGCGTCGTTGTCAGTCAGGTATTCGCCCAGGCCGGTGACTTCCGCGTGCATCTGCGCGCCGCCCAGTTCTTCGTCGTCCGCGTCTTCGCCTATGGCCGCCTTCACCAGCGGCGGGCCGGCCAGGTAGATGCTGCTGCGGCCTTTCACCAGCACGACGTAGTCCGACAGGCCCGGCAAGTAGGCACCGCCGGCCGTGGACGAACCATGCACCACGGCGATCTGCGGAATGCCAGCGGCCGACAGCCGCGCCTGGTTGGCGAAGGTGCGGCCGCCATCGACAAAGATCTCGGCCTGGTACATCAGGTTGGCGCCGCCGCTTTCCACCAGGGCGACCAGCGGCAGCTTGTTCTCACGCGCCAGTTCCTGCGCGCGCAGCGCCTTCTTCAGGCCCATGGGTGCGACCGTGCCGCCCTTCACCGCGCTGTCGCTGGCGCTGATCAGCACCCGC
>JANOAM010000225.1:0-2064 GCA_031411215.1 Betaproteobacteria bacterium | reverse complement strand
CTTGCTGCGTTTGTCGAAGAGCGCGGTGTCGTATTCGTCGGCCTCGATGACAAAAGTCTTGCCCGTACCCAGGCGTGCCGACACACCGAAATTCAAGGGAACCCCACCCACCAGGAAACCCGGCTGACCTTGTGAATCGGGTCCGGCCTGGTCCAGCATCCAGGCCAGCATGGATGTCGTGCTGGTCTTGCCATGCGTGCCCGCCAGCGGGCGGCTCGTGGTCAACGCGCGTGACGAAGCTCTGGCCCGCGTGCTGGCCCGCGGCTGCTGGAGCGAGGTGCAGCGCTTCGGCACCAAACGCGAAGAACCCAGTGGCCTGTGCGCGCGCGGCGACCCCCAGAGCTTTGACGTGCTGCGTGGCAGCCTGAAGCTGGGCCACATCGAATGGACCCTGCTGGGCGACCACAACCAGATGAACGCGCTGGCTGCCATCGGTGCCGCCGAACACGTGGGCGTGTCGCCCGACGCCGCCTGCGCCGCGATGTCCAGCTTCCAGAACGTGCGCCGCCGCCTGGAACTGCGCGGTGAAGCGGCCGGCGTGAAGGTCTATGACGACTTCGCCCACCACCCCACGGCCATGCGCGCCACGGTGGATGGTCTGCGGCGCAAGGTGGGCCACGGTGCACGCATCCTGGCCGTCTTCGAGCCCCGATCCAACACCATGAAGCTGGGCACGATGAAGGCGCAGTTGCCCTGGGCACTGGAAGAGGCCGACCTCAGCTTCTGCCTGCAGGGCAACTACGGCTGGAGCGTGGCGGAGGCCCTGGCGCCCATGGGTGCGCAGGCCCAGGTGGCCGACACCGTGGACGGGCTCGTGGCACAAGTGGCACGCGCTGCGCGGGCCGGTGACCACGTGTTGTGCATGAGCAATGGCGGCTTTGGCGACATCCACGACAAGCTGCTGGCAGCCCTGGCTGCGCGCTGAGCCGCGGGTCCACCGGTCGCGGACCGCACCCACCAAACGCCGTTTCGTCACAGCGCGTCATCAGGCCTTGCCGGCTGCGCTACGCTCGCGCGCTTTGCGGGCAGCCGCCCCGTTGACGAGGCTCCATGAAAACCCTGATTCCGATGCTGCCGCAGGCACCCATCGCCGCTGCGGCTCTGTCCCTGGTGCTGGCCGGCTGTGCCACGGCGCAGGCACCGGTGCCGGCCGCCACACCCGCACCTGCCGCGTCCGCGTCAGCACCTGCCTCGGTGGTATCGGCACCTGCAGCGCGTCCCGCGGCGCCCTTGCCTGGCGCGCTGGCGCCCTTTGCCGAGATCGTTCGCGAAGCCAAGCGCGCTGACGGCTACCTGCCCGTGTGGACCCGCGACGACCGCACCTGGTTGGAGATCCCGTCCGTCCTGCTCGACAAGCCCTTCTTCATGGCCTCCTCGGTGGCTGGCGGCACGGGTGAAGGCCGCTTCTGGCCCGGCCTCACCGGGCGCGGCGACATGGTGGAACTGAAGCGCGTCGGCAACACCGTGCAGCTGATCGCCCGCAACACCACCATCCGTGCGCCGGCCGGCACACCGCTGGCGCGTGCCCTGAGTGAAAGCTATTCCGACAGCCTGCTGGGCGCAGCGCCGCTGGCGGCCGCGCCGCACCCACTGAGCAAAGCACTGCTGGTGGACGCGGCCGTGCTGCTGGGCGGCGACATCTTCAACGCACAACTGGCGCTGGAAGCGCAGCACCGGCTGCCCTATGCGCTGGACCGCGCCAACAGCTCTTTTGAACGTGTGCGTGCCACGGCCGCCGGCACCTACTTCACGCTGCGCCAGCACTTCTCGGTGGCACGCCTGCCCACCACGGTCCCCAACCCGGCACAGGCCCCCAACCCGCCGCGCAGCTTGCCCGACGTGCGCAGCCTGTTCATCAGCCTGACCTACACGCTGGCGCCGCTGCCCGCAGAGCCGCTGAAGACACGTGCCGCCGACGCCCGTGTCGGCTACTTCAACACCTCCTTCGTGGACCTGGGCGACGACACCCAGGAAGGCCGCCGCACGCACCTGATTCGCCGCTGGCGGCTGGAAAAGGCGGACCCGGCGGCTGCGGTGTCGGCGCCCAAGGAGCCGATCCGCGTG
>JANOAM010000224.1:0-5289 GCA_031411215.1 Betaproteobacteria bacterium | reverse complement strand
TCCGACCAGACCAAGTACGACCCCACATCCAAGGTCGGCGGTGCGTTGCAGGGCGACAGCGCCGCCACCGGGGTGCTGCGACAACTGCGCAGCCTGCTCGGTTCACCCAGCGACGCGTCCAGCACCTACAAGCGCCTGTCGGACATCGGCCTCACGGCACAACGCGACGGCACGCTGGCAGTCAACAGCACCAAGCTGGAGGCCGCCACCACCAACCTGCCCGAGTTGAAGAAGGCTTTTGCCGGCGACGGTGGCAGCAACGCCATGCTGGACGGGTTTGCCCGCCGCTACGCCGACCTGGCGTCCAAGATGCTGGGCACCGAAGGCACCATCACGTCGCGCACGCAAGGCCTGCGCGACCGCATCACGCGCAACGGCGACGAGCAGGTGCGCCTGCAGGAACGGGTGGACCGCTTCAAGGCCCGCATGGTGGCGCAGTACACGGCCATGGACACCAACCTGTCCAAGCTGACGGCGCTGTCCAGCTACGTCTCGCAGCAGATGAATGCGCTGACCGCCATGGCCAACAAGACCACCTGACGGACGGATACACAGAGCCTCAGGAAAGAGGGAAAGGCCGGGTCAGTCCCGGCTCAAGTGGGGCAGAAGGGGGGCCGATAAGTATTCAACCCCGCTGCACACCACGCGAAGCCTTCTGATGTTTGCCAGCTCCTACTCCGCACAATCCTCGGCCCGCAATCTGGCCGGTCAGCTGTACAGCCAAGTCGGCGTCGAGACACGCGTCTCAGGCGCCACACCGCACCAGTTGGTCGCCCTGCTTTTCGACGGCTACCTGGAATGCCTGGCCAAGGCCCGTGGCGCCATGCGCGCCGGCAACCGCGAAGCCAAGGCGCAAGCCCTGGGCCGCGCGGTGCGCATCGTCGAAGAAGGCCTGCGTGCGGGCCTGGACCTGCAAGCCGGCGGCCCGCTGGCCCGCGACCTCGACGATCTCTACACCTACCTCACGATGCGCCTGACGCTGGCCAACGTGCGCGGCGACGAATCCCTGCTTGAAGAGTGCCAGCGCCTGGTCACGCCGCTGCGCGATGCCTGGATGGCCATCGCCCCCAAGGTGGGCGAAGCCCCGCGCTGATGACGAACCACCGCAGACCCGCACCCGCACCCATACCCGCACCCGCACACGACAGCCGCGCCAGAGACACCGCCATGGACCCGCAATTGCTCAGCTATTACGAAGCCATCGAACGCGCCAGTGCCGACATGCTCAATGCCGCTCGTGCCGGCAACTGGGACGAAGTCGTCAAGCTGGAAGGCGCCTGCGTGCTGCTCATCAGCCAGCTCAAGCACGCCGCGCAGGAACCCCCGCTCAACCTGCGCGCCGGTGAAGAACCGGGTGAGGTGGCCAAGGTCAAGTCGCGCATCATGCAGCGCATCCTGGTCAACGACGCCGAGATCCGCCAACTGGCCGAGCCCTGGCTGCAGGACCTGGACGAGACCCTGGCCGGCCGTCGCAAGATCCTGCACTGACAGCCGACGCCATGTTCCAGGACACCCGCCCCGCGGATCTGGGCGCCCAAGGCGGTGAAGACGCTTGGAGCCACTTCCGCGTGCAACAACCGCAAGAGTGCACCGCACTGCTGCGCCAGCTGCGCGACGGTCAGGTACCGGTCATCCTGAGCGGCCCCGAAGGCAGCGCCATGACCACGCTGCTGTGGTCCATGGACCCCGCCCAGGGCCGCATGAGCTTCAGCGCCAGCCCCGGCCTGCCGGCGCTGGACCGCCTGGTGGAAGCCGACGAGGCGGTGGCTGTGGCCTACATGGACAGTGTGAAGTTGCAGTTTGACGTGCAGCACATCACCTTGGTGCGCGGCGCCCAGGCGACCACGCTGCAGTGCGCCCTGCCCACCTGCATCTACCGCTTCCAGCGCCGCAACGCCTACCGCGTGCGCACCGACGGCCGCCACGGCCCGGCGGCGCGCCTGCGCCACCCGTCCATGCCCGACATGCAGCTGGCCTTGCGCGTGCTGGACGTCAGCATCGGCGGCTGCTCGCTCTGGTGCCCTTACGACGTGCCACCGCTGCAGGCCGGCACACGCATCGGCGAAGTCACGGTCGATCTGGGACCGGACACCCGTTTCCAGGCCAGCCTGTCGATCCAGCATGTCAGCAGCTCCGGTGGTGCTGACAACGAAAGAACAGGTGGCGTGCGCCTGGGCTGCGAGTGGATGCAGCTGAGTGGCAGTGCCGAACGCGTGCTGCAGCGCTGGATAGACCACACGCAGAAGCGCCGCCGCATGCTCTCTCTGGACTGAGCGACGACAACCCCATGCCGCCGCACAGCCCCGCCCACACGAGTACCGGCTTCACGCTGATCGAGGTGCTGATCGTCTGCACCATGCTGGGCGTGCTGGCCACCGTGGCGCTGCCGCGCCTGCGCGGACACGACTACCGCGCCGGCCGGCTGGACGGCGTTGATGCGCTGACCCGCGTGCAGCAGGCACAGGAACAGTTCCGCAGCCTCCATGGCCTGTACGCCGCGGACCTGTCGGCCTTGATTGGCACCACGCTGCACAGCCCGCAAGGCCGCTACGAGATCAGCCTGGCCGTCAATGGTGGTGACGTCTACGTGGCCACCGCCAAGGCCCTGGGCCCGCAGGCCGACGACCCGGGCTGCGCGTCGCTGACACTGCAGGTCAAACAGGGCTTTGCGCAAGTCGGCCCACACGCCGGATGTTGGCTGCGGTAATGAAGCCCCCAAGCTCGCTATCGCTCGCTACCCCCCGAGGGGGCCGTCCGCCAACGGCCCGGCAAAGCCGGTTCCACGGCGGGAAGCTTGGTTGGGGGACCGGGGCGTTTGGCGTGACCCTGATCGAGCTGGTCATCGCCTTGGCGGTGCTGGCCGTGCTGGGGGCGCTGGCCCTGCCCTCGCTGAGCGCGCGCCTGGACCAGCAACGCCTGAACGCCGCTGCAGAGATACTGGTGGCCGACATCAACGAAGCCCGCTTCGAGGCCGCGCGCCAGGGGCGCACCATGCACATCATCATGGAACCCGGCAACGGCTGGTGCTGGGCCGTGGCCAAAAGCGGCAGCTGCCCCTGCGGCCAGGCCCAGGCCTGTGAACTGCGCAGTGCACGCGGCAAGGACCACGCCGGCATTCAGCTGGTGCAGGGCCAGACGCTGCACCTCCAGTCCACCGGCTACGCCGAAGCCCCCGGCAGCGCGCTGCTGGAGTCACGCAACGGCCAGCAACTGCGCGTGGACATGCAGGGCCTGGGCCGCGCCCGCATCTGCGCCGCGCGCGGGCCCAGTACAAGGTACGCGCCTTGCTGAATCGCACCTGGTTGCGCCTGGCCCGTGTGCGCTGGCTGCCCATGGCCGCCGCCCTGGGCGCAGGCATGTTGGCCGTTGCCGCCGTGGCGCTGTCCGTGCAGCGGCTGTCGGCCCAGCACCTGCAGGCCGAAGCCTTGCGGACCGCGCAAGGCTGGGCCCGCCAGGTGGTCGCCAACGTGCAGAACGTGGACCAGGTCTTCCTGGGCCAACTGCCCAAGCCCGTGGCGCAAGACCAGCTCAGCGCCCTCCGTGGCTTGGGCGGACTGACACGCTTGCGCCTGTTCAACCCCGATGGCCGGCTGGTTCTGGTGTCCGATGCGGTTGGCCGCGCGCCCGGCATTGCGGACGCCGACCCGGATGCCAGCGCCCGCGCCCGCGAGGTCGCCCGCACGGGCCTGGGCGAGGCCAGCCTCAGCGCCCATGCCGTCAACGCCCCAGACACCACCTTCAGCCGTGCCTACATGCCGGTGCTGCGAGGCGCCAAGCTGCTGGGCGTGCTGGAAGTCGACATGGACCAGAGCGAACAAGCGCAGGCCGTGGCGGACTCGTTCCGCCGTGCGTCCCTGGTCGCGGGCGTGGCCATGACCCTGTGTGTGCTGCTGGCCGCCGCGCTGATGCGCCACCGCACGCGCCTGGAGCGCCGCGCACGCGACCGCGCCGACTTCCTGGCCGGCCACGACGTGCTGACCGGCACGCTGAACCACAGCCACTTCAGCAGCGCGCTGGTGCAGGCCTGCCAGCGCGCGGCCCAGCTTTCCGACAGTGGCCCGGCGGTGATCTGCATTGACCTGGACGGCTTCGGCCTGGTCAACGAAAGCCACGGCCACCGTGTCGGTGACGAGCTGCTGCGCCTGACGGCCGAACGCCTGCGCGGGCTGCTGCGCGACAGCGACTGCCTGGCCCGCCTGGCCGGTGACCGCTTCGCCATCCTGCAAAGTGGCGCCAGTGACAGCACCGCCGTCACGGCCTTGGTGCAACGTGTGGTGGGCCGACTGGCCACGCCGCACGACATGCCGGGCCTCAGCAGCGCCGTGCGCCTGAGCGCCAGCGTGGGCGTGGCCATCCACGGCACCGACGGCGACGACGCCGACACCCTGCTGCACAACGCCGAACTGGCGCTGCTGCGCGCCAAGGCCAACGGCCGCGGCTGCTGGAGCTTCTACGACCCGTCGCTGGACCGCCGCCTGCAGGAGCGCCGGATGCTGGCGCATGACCTGCGCCTGGCCCTGGCCCAGGACGGACTGCGCCTGCACTTCCAGCCGCTGTACAGCACCAGAACCGGTGAACTCACGGGTTATGAGGCGCTGGCCCGCTGGTGCCACCCGACACTGGGCTTCGTACCGCCCAGCGACTTCATCCCGGTGGCCGAAGACACCGGTCAGATCGAGGCCCTGGGCCGCTGGGTGCTGCAGGCCGCGTGCGCTGAAGCGGCCGGTTGGCCGGAGCCGCTGACCGTGGCCGTCAACCTGTCGGCTGCGCAGTTCAAGCGCGGTGACGCCATCGTGCTGGAAGTGGCGGATGCGCTGGCCCGCACCGGCCTGGCCTCTGGGCGCCTGGAGCTGGAGATCACCGAATCCCTGTTGATGAACCACACCGAACAGGTGCTGGGCACTTTGCATGCGCTGCACGCCCTGGGCGCGCGCATCGCCATGGACGACTTTGGCACCGGCTATTCCAGCCTGGCCTACCTGTGGCGCTTCCCCTTCGACAAGCTGAAGATAGACCGTGCCTTCACGCAGGGGCTGGGCAGCGACCCGCGGGTGGACGTCATCGTGCGGTCCATCATCACGCTGGCGCATTCGCTGTCGATACGCGTCAATGCCGAGGGCGTGGAGACGGAGTCTCAGCAGACTGCGCTGAAGCTGCACGGCTGTGATGAGCTGCAGGGGTATCTGCTGGGTCGGCCTTTGCCACCGGAGAGGCTGCCTCATGTGGAGGCGGAGACTGCGGCGATGATGCTTGCTGTCTAGCTCTTGCTTGGATTGCAGCCGGGGAAGA
>JANOAM010000223.1:0-13261 GCA_031411215.1 Betaproteobacteria bacterium | reverse complement strand
GCAGCGTCTCGGGCACGGCTGCGATGTTGACGCCGACAAAGGGCTTGGCCGCGCGCGGGCTCGCCGCGTGGATGCCGTGCGCCAGCAGTTCCTTGCCGGTGCCCGTTTCGCCGAGCAGCAACACCGAGCTGTCGGTCTGCGCCGCGCGCCTCGCCTGGCGCTTGACCTCGATGGCCGCGGCGCTGTTGCCGATGAAGGACGCCACCGTGTGCTTGGGGCGGCGCTGTTCGGTGCGTTGTTCGGCCAGTTGCCGGCGTGCCGCGTCCAGTTCGCTTTGCAGGCGGCTGAACTTGGCGATCAGCGGCTGCATGGTGGTTTCCGGGTGGTCCAGCAGGATGAAGCCGATGGCGCCGATGACCTCGCCCTGCTCGTTGCGCAGCGGCAGCCGGGTCACCAGGAAGGTACCGGCCTGGTTGGTCAACAGGTCGACCAGGATGGCGCGGCCGCTGTCCACCACCTGGCCCATCATGGTGTTGGGCACCACGTCTTCCACGCGCCGGCCCACGAAGTCGTCTTCCGCATGGCCCAGCGCCGGCAGGAAACGCCGGTAGCCGTCGTCTATCCACACGATGCGGTGTTCTCGGTTGACCACCATGGTGCCCATGGCCGTGCGCGCGAAACTGTCGAACATGCTTTGCGCGGCCAGCGCCAGCACACGGTCGGCATTCAGCGATGGGGTGGGGTCCAAAGGCACGCGAGCACTGTAGCGCGGACATCTGGCAAACTGATTTGGCGATCAAAACACCCAGGGAGACCCGCTTTGCCCATCGCCCACCGCGCCCGCCGCCGCGCCTTTGCGGCCGCCGTTTTCACTGCCACGATGCTGACCGGTCTGGCCGGCACGGCGGCCGCCCAGAGCCCACGTTCCTATGCCGTGGTGTCGGAGATGGCCCGTGACGTGACCGTCATCATCCGCCAGCCGGCCGTCGGGTCGCGACTGACCAACAACCTGGTCAGCCGCATCCCCATCGCAAAGGGCCTGCTGGACAAGTTTGTGTTGAACAACAGCCGTGCCGTGCTGGCCCAGGAAGCGCCGGGTGCACGTGTGTTCCTTGTGGCGCCGCTGGACACCGACCTGTTCGAAGGCATGCAGTCGGTTCGGGAAGGCAGCCGCATCAGCATCGCGGCCGACATCGCGGAGGCGTTCAAATCGCAAGGCAGCACCCACCTCATCGTTTTCAGCCGCCACCGCGAAGAAGGCCAGGTCCAGTTCGACAACGGCAGCGAGTCGGCCGGCGCGCTGGAGGGCCTGGGCTTCTTCCTGGACCGATCCATCACCGTGATCAACCGCGCCCAGGGGCAGGCCGGCCGCGGCTACCTCGCGCCTTACCTGCACGCCCGCGCCACGCTGGTGGAACTGCCCAGTGGCAAGGTGCTGCGAACGCTGGAGATCCGTGATGCGGCGCCCTACACCAACACCCGCGCCGATGCCGAGACCGTGGACACCTGGGACAGCCTGTCGTCCAACGACAAGGTGCGTGTGCTGCTGGAGCTGCTGGAACGGCAAGTGGGCAAGAGCCTGAAGACGCTGCTGGCCCCGGCCTGAGCGGCCCGGCCGCAGGCGCGCGCAGGGGCCACGCGCCTGGCCGCCAAATGCCGAGCAGAGCACCGTCCGGCGCGCCGGACAGCCTCTTGTGATTCTGTAATTACAGCGTTACGATGCGGTCATGGTTGATCCCACCCCTCTGCGCGGCACCTCCATGCACGACGCCGTGGCCACGCGGCTGCGTGCCATGGTGTTTGACGGGGACCTCACCCCCGGCACCTTCATCGACGAAAAAGCCCTGGCCGCCGCCTGGCAGGTCAGCCGCACACCGCTGCGTGAAGCGCTGAAGGTGCTGGCCGCCGAAGGCCTGGTGGAGCTGGTGCCACGCCGCGGCTGCCGTGTCATCGAACTGACCGAGGACGACGCAGACGCACTCTTCCCCGTGATGGCCCTGCTGGAAGGCCGCTGCGCCTTCGAGGCGGTGCAACATGCCACCGACGAAGACCTGCGCCGCGTCCAGCACCTGCACGACGAACTGGAACGCCATGCCGCCGCGTTAGACATCGACGGCTACTACCGCGTCAACCACGACTTCCACAGCCTGGTGCAGCAGCTGGCCGCCAACCGCTGGCTGGACCGTGTCACCAGCGACCTGCGCCGCTTCATGCGCATGATGCGTGGCAGCCAGCTGGCGCTGCCGGGACGCATAACCGCGTCCATCAACGAACACCGGGTGCTGCTGGACGCCTTTCTGCAGCGTGACGCTGCGCGCGCCGAACGCGCCATGCACGACCACCTGCTGGCCCAGCTGGTGGCGCTGAAAAAACTGCGCAAGCTGCGCACGCGGTCCACCAGGCCCGCAACGTCATCCCAGGCGGCCAAGCCCGCCAAGCTCAACAAAGGAAGCCGCCATGCTGGATGACATCCGCCACGCCGCGCTGCGGCAACGCACCGCGCGCGCCAACCGCCGCATGGTGCTGGACTGCAAGCGCCTGCTGGGCGAGAAGGGTGAACTCGGTGGCATGGCCATCGCGGCCGACCTGATCGAACGCCTGGACGGGCTGGACGACGAGCAGTTGGAAGACTTCTTCACCTTCCTGGCACGGGACCTGAGCCCCGACCCGCAGCGCCTGCTGACGCTGGCCGAGACTTATGCGTTGGACAGCAGCGCGCCCAACCTGCTGGCGCTGACCCGTGCCGCAGAACCCGCACGGCAAGAGCTGTTTCGCCGCTTGAACCGCATGCCCGGCGGCACGGGTGCAGTGTTGCGGCTGCGGCGCGCACTGCTCAAGCGCCTGAAGGACAGGCCGGAACTGGAGGTCATCGAAGCCGACCTGGCGCACCTGCTCAACAGCTGGTTCAACCCCGGCTTCCTGCAGATGAAGCGTGTGGACTGGAACTCCCCGGCGCAGCTGCTGGAAAGGATCATCCACCACGAAGCCGTGCACGCCATCGACGGCTGGGACGACCTGCGCCGCCGCCTGCAGCCGGACCGCCGCTGCTTCGCCTTCTTCCACCCGCAGCTGAAGGACGAGCCGCTGATCTTTGTCGAAGTGGCCCTGTTGCCCGAGATGCCCGCAGGCATAACGCCGCTCATCGACAAGCTGAGCACGCCGCTGCCGCCGGACCGCTTCCGCGTGGCGGCCTTCTACAGCATCAGCAATTGCGAGCCCGGCCTGCGCGGCGTGAGCCTGGGCAACTTCCTGATCAAGACCGTGGCCCAGCAACTGCAGCGTGAACTGCCGCGGCTGAAGACCTTCTGCACGCTGTCGCCGATACCGGGCTTCGCCAACTGGCTGCTGTCCGAACCCGACTTGACCGCCCTGCCGCAGGTGAAGAAGTCCGCCGCGGCCGACCTGGAAGCGGCGCGCGAACGCCTGCGCAAACTCTGCAAAGGCGACCTGGCCGCGCTGCAGGCGCCCAGCGTGCACGAACACATGACGGACGATGACGTGGCCGCGCTGCGCCTCTTGTGCAGCGCCTACCTGCTGTGCCTGTCACCCACACCCGCCGGCGACCCGGTGGCGCGCTTCCATCTGGACAATGGCGCACGCCTGGAAAGGCTGAACCCGCGTGGCAACATGTCAGGCAAGGGGCTGCGCCAGTCCTTGGGGATGATGGTCAACTACATGTACGACCTGGCCAAGGTGGAAAGCAGCCACGCCAAGTTCCGCCAAGGCGAGGTGGCGCGTTCGCGCGCCGTCGGTTCGCCGGTCTGAATCGCTTCACGTACTCGCTTCTAGTACTCGCTTCCAACACAGCAAAAAACGGAGACAAACCATGACCCGCATCACCCGCCGCCAGGCCCTGGCTGCCACCACCGCAACCCTGGCCGCGCCCTGGGTGCACGCGCAGTCGGCCTGGCCTGCCAAGCCCGTGACCATCGTCGTGCCTTTCCCGCCCGGTGGTGGCACGGACGCCTTCGCGCGGCCGCTGTTTGCCATGATGTCCAAGAACGTCGGCAAACAATTCATCATCGACAACAAGGGCGGCGCCGGCGGCACGCTCGGCGCCAACCTGGCGTCCAAGGCCGCACCGGACGGCTACACCTTCTTCATGGGTGCGGTGCACCACGCCATTGCGCCTTCGATGTACCCCAAGCTGGACTACAACATCGAGACCGACTTCGTGCCCGTGGGCCTGATCAGCAGCGTGCCGCAGGTCATCGTGGTGAACCCCACGCGTGTGCAGGCCAAGACGCTGCCGGAACTGCTGGAGTTCCTGCGCAAGAACCCCGCCAAGCTGAACTACGGCTCGGCCGGCAACGGCACCAGTCACCACCTGGCCGGTGAGCTGTTCAAGCTGCAGACCAAGACCTTCATCACCCACATCCCCTACCGCGGCGCAGGCCCCGCGCTGCAGGACCTGATCGCCGGCCAGGTGGACCTGATGTTCGACGGCCTGGGCAGCAGCGCCAACCACATCAAGGGCGGCCGCCTGCGTGGCATTGCCGTGGCCGCCGACAAGCGCGCACCCGGTTTTGCCGACCTGCCCACCGCACCCGAAGGTGGCCTGCCCAACTACAAGGTCGCCACCTGGTACGGCATGTGGGCGCCCAAGGGCACGCCGGCCGACACCGTGCTGCACATGCAGGCGGAGATGCGCAAGGCGCTCAATTCCGAAGAGCTGAAAGCCACCTGGATGAGCCTGGGCACCGACACGCCCAACCTGTGGGGCGCGGACTTCGGCCGCTTCGTCAACGCGGAAGTGAAGCGCTGGGCGGAGGTGGTCAAGAACTCGGGTGCGAAGCTGGACTGATCCAGGCAAGGCACCGAAGACCACATGGACAACAGCAACCTCTTCAGCGCCCTGCGCGCGGCTTTCCCGGCCGACCTGGACGCCACCGCCATTGAAACGGCGGACACGGCCACGCCGCTCTTCTACACCTGGCGCGACCTGGAACGTGGCACGGCCATGCTGGCCAACCTGATCGATTCGCTGGACCTGCCCAAGCAGTCCCGCGTGGCCGTGCAGGTGGACAAGAGCGTGGAAGCGTTGATGCTGTACCTGGCGGTGCTGCGCGCCGGCCATGTCTTCCTGCCGCTGAACACCGCCTACCAGGCGGCCGAGCTCGAATACTTCATAGGCAATGCCGAGCCAGCTCTGGTGGTGTGCGCGCCCAAGAACTTCGGCTGGGTCAGCAAGCTGGCCTTCAAGCTGGGCACGAAGAACGTGTTCACGCTGGGTGACGACCGCACGGGCACGCTGCTGGAGCGTGCCACTCACTTTGATGACCAGCACGCACCGGCTGTGCGCAAGGCGGGCGACATGGCCGCCATCCTCTACACCAGTGGCACCACGGGCCGCAGCAAGGGCGCCATGCTCACGCACGGCAACCTGCTGAGCAACGCGCAGGTGCTGCACGGCTACTGGGGCTGGCAGCAAAGCGACGTGCTGATCCACGCCCTGCCCATCTTCCACGTGCACGGCCTCTTCGTGGCCAGCCACGGCGCGCTGCTGGCCGGCGCCAAGATGATCTGGTTTGCGCGCTACGACGCACGCGCCGCGATACGCCGCCTGCCCGAGGCCACGGTCTTCATGGGCGTGCCGACGCTGTACACACGCCTGTTGGGCGAGCCCGGCTTCGGCAAGGACGTGTGCCGCAACATGCGGCTCTTCATCAGCGGCAGCGCACCACTGCTGATCGAGACGTTCAACGACTTCCAGGCGCGCAGCGGCCACACCATCCTGGAACGTTACGGCATGAGCGAAACGGTCATGCTCACCAGCAACCCCTACCGGCCCGAAAGCGCCCGCCGCGGCGGCACGGTGGGCCTGGCGCTGCCGGGTGTGGGCGTGCGGGTGCATGGCGACCGTGGTGAGCCCATTGCCGCCGGCGAGATCGGCCACATCCAGGTCAAGGGCCCCAATGTCTTCAAGGGCTACTGGCGCATGCCGGAAAAGACCGCCGATGAATTCACCACCGACCTGTGGTTCAAGACCGGCGACGTCGGCAAGATCGACAGCGATGGTGTCATCACCATCGTCGGCCGCAGCAAGGACCTGATCATCAGCGGCGGCTACAACGTCTACCCGGCCGAGATCGAAAGCTTCATCAACGACATGCCCGGCGTGGCCGAAAGCGCCGTCGTCGGCGTGCCGCACCCGGACTTCGGCGAAGCCGTGGTGGCCGTGGTGGTGGCCAAGCCCGGCGCGGCCGTCAACGGCGCCGACATCGCCGCGAAGCTGAAGACGCAGATCGCCAACTTCAAGGTGCCCAAGCTGGTGGACGTGGTGCCCGACCTGCCGCGCAACGCCATGGGCAAGGTGCAGAAGAA
Organism: Betaproteobacteria bacterium; assembly: GCA_031411215.1. Lineage (GTDB taxonomy): Bacteria > Pseudomonadota > Gammaproteobacteria > Burkholderiales > Burkholderiaceae_C > Rubrivivax. The sequence goes on along the minus strand of JANOAM010000223.1, from coordinate 6,997 downwards.
CCTGCTGCGCGACAAGCACAAGGGCTTGTTCGCGCGCTGAGTTTCAGCTGTCGGTCACTGCTCGCCCATTGGCGTGCTGCAAAAAACTTTCGCGAACCGACCGCTCACGAGCGCAGGTAAGAGCGCACCCGGCCCGCGAAAGTCGCCACGTCGATGGGCTTGGAGATGTAGCCGTCACAGCCGGCGGCCAGCATCTTGGCTTCGTCGCCCTTCATCGAGTAGGCGGTGAACGCGACAATGACCAGCCCCGCCACGGCCGGGTCCGCGCGCAGGCGCTGCGTGATCTCGAGCCCATCGACCTGGGGCAGCTGAATGTCCATCAAAACCAGGTCGGGTCGAAACGCGGCGACCTGGGCGAGCGCACTGACAGCCTCTTGCGCGACGGCCACTTCGAAGCCGCCGGCGTTCAACAGAAACGATGCCAGTTCGAGGTTCAGTTCGTTGTCATCGACGATCAGAACGCGTGGCGCTGTCACGGCGCACCCGGAGGGTTGGGTTCACCGGTGTGCCGGCCTGCCTGCCACTCGCGAATGCGCCCGGCCAGCGTGCCGAGCCCGCCTTCGCCCTTGCTCACCAGGGTGTGCGCCGACAGCTTCAGTGACGCGATATCGTCTGCCCCCAGGCTCATGCTGGTCCAGATGAACACCGGCAAGTGCATGAACGCCGGCCGCTGGCGCAGCGCGCGCAGCACGTCGAAACCATTGATGCCGGGCATCATCAGGTCGAGCACCATCGCGTCGGGTTGATGCTCGTCGAGAGTCGCGAGCGCCGCATGGCCATCGGGAACGCACAACGCCGTCAGGCCGATGGACTGCAGCGTCGCAGCCATCAGCTCACGCGCCGCGGGGTCGTCGTCCACCACCATGACACGGGGCGTTGCCGAGGTGCGCAGGCCGGCCCGGCGCAGCGCCGCCACCACGTCGTCGGGGCGAATCGGCTTGCTCAGGACGTCGCTGATCTGAAACCCCGCCAGCGCCGAGGTCTCGGTGACCAACGTGACCACCACGACTGGCACATCACGGTTTTTGACGCCGCTGCGCAGCAGGGCCAACACCTCCAGACCGCTGCGGTCCGGCAGCAGCAGATCCAGGGTGATGGCATCGTAGCGTTGGCGCGCCGCCAGTTCCAACGCCTGCTCGCCGCTGCCGGCCACGTCGACCTGGAAGCCTGCGGTGGCGAGCAGTTGCATGAGCTTGGCCCGGTCGCTCACGTCGTCCTCGATCACCAGCACAGTGGGCGCATTCGGCAGTGTGTGCACGCCCGAGACGGCCGCGGGCGGTGGCAGGCCGCGGCCCGAGTTGCGCGGCAGCACAAGGAAGAACACGCTGCCCTTGCCGGGCTCGCTTTGTACGCCCACCGAGCCGCCTTGCAATTCGGCCAGACGCCGCGTCAGCGCCAGGCCCAGGCCCGTGCCCTGGTGTTGTTTGGCATAGCCCGCGTTCACCTGCTGAAACGGCGCGAAGAGCTTTTCCTGGTCGGATCGTGAGATGCCGACACCAGTGTCTTCGACCTCCAGTCGCACCTGCTCGTGGCCGTTGTCGCAGGCGCGCAGCACCACGCGCCCGCCGCCGTCCGTGAACTTGATCGCGTTCGAGAGAAAGTTGTAGAGCATCTGCTTGAGCCGGGCCGGGTCGGTCACCAACTCGCCAGGCGCCGTGCCGGACTCGACCGCCAGCGCAACGCCCTTGCGCGCCGCTTCGGTCTGGAGCACGCCAACCACCTCCGTCATCAGGCGATGCAGATTCACCGGCTCGGGAAAAAACTCGAACTTGCCCGATTCGACCTTGGACAGGTCGAGCACGTCGTTGATCAGCTGCAACAGATGGCGCCCGCTGCTGGCGATGTGGCCCAGGTATTCACCATGCTTGCCGGACTCGGGCGGCACCGCGCCGGAGCGCAAGATCTCGGCGAAACCGATCACGGCGTTCAACGGCGTGCGCAACTCGTGCGACATATTGGCCAGGAACTCGCTCTTGAGCCGGTTCGCTTCTTGAATCTGCAAGTTCTCGGCTTCGAGGCGAACGCTTTGCAACAGCAGTTCCTGGTTTTGCTTGCGCTCGGTGATGTCGATCACGATGCCCGTGATGCGGTAAGGCACGCCGTCTTTGCGCAGGATGGAGCCGAGGGTGTCGAGCCAGTGAACGCTTCCGTCGGGCCAGATCACCCGGCAATCGTGCTGCCACCCGTCGCGTCCGCTCAGCGCCTCCTGGACGTTTTGATAGACGCGATCGCGGTCGTCGGGGTGCAGGTGCCGCAAGAAGTGCTCGACGCTCCACTCGGCCACCGGTTGGTCGTAGCCGAAACACTGGTCGTGACGCAGCGAGTGCACCAGCTCGTTGGTGCGCAGGTCCAGGTCCCAGTCGCCAATTCGGCTGGCATCGAGAGCGACACGCAGGCGCGACTGGCTTTCGCGCAGTGACACCTCGGCCGCTTCGCGCGCCTCGTCGCGTTCGCGCAGCAACTCGTGGGCGCGCTGCAATGCCGCACCCACTTCGGCCGCCTCTTTCAACGCCGTGGGGGCGATCGTCGGCGCATCGCCTCGGCCGACCGCCAGGGCTGGCGACACCAGCGCCTGAATCGGCCGCGCGATGCGCCGTCCGATCGCGCCAGCCAGGGCCAGACCGGCCGCCAACAGCAGCAGGGCCACGGCGGCCGACAGCGCGACCGTGTCGCGCAGCCGTGAATTGAGTATCGACTCGGGCACGCCGATGGCGACCGACCAGCCATGGCTGGCCGAGCGCACGAAGCCCGCGACCACCTCGGTGCCGTCGCGCAAGCGGGTGCGCAGGCTGCCGTGACTGCGCTGTTTCAACTCGCCCAGCAGTGCATCTGATGCGGGTTTGCCCACCAGGCCGTCGCCGCTCGGGACGCGCGCGACGATCACCCCCGTGCGGTCGAGAATGACCGCCGTCCAGCCGGCGGCAAAGTGCTGCTGACCCAGCAGAACAACGAAACGCTTCGGCGTAAAGACCATTTCGAGCCGGCCGACTGCGGCAGCGTCGCGCAGCACCGGAACGGCCACGGCCACCTGTGCCACCTTCGACACCTGGCCCACGAACAGATCGGAAACGCCGGGCTGGCCTGTCGGCATCACGCCCGGAAACCGGTCTTGAACCTGCGCGGGTGTGATCGGGCCAAAGGGCCGTGCCGCATTCGAGAGCCCGCGCAGTTGCGTGTCGAACAGCACGATGTTGTCGGCCGAGGCCTGGCGCATCACCTGGACGGCGCGCTCATGAAAGCGCGCGAAGTCGCGGTCGTCGATGCGGGTCGAGGTGGCCAGCGTCTGCAACACCGCGATATGGGTGCTGAGCTCGCGGTCAACGGCCTGCATCAGCAACTGGGCAGCATCCACGGTCGTGCTCGCCAGCGCATCGCGTTCGCGTGCGTAGGAGAGGTAGGTCACCGTGGTCGCCAGCAACCACGACGGCAGGATGCAGGCTATGACCAGCCAGCGAATGCGCGACTGGATCGTTGCCGGGCGTGTGCGCTGGAACCATACGCTGTGCATGCCTGACTTTGCCATAGCCATCTATCGAAGTACCGGCTGCTGCACGAGCGCCTGGATGGTATGCCCGGGGTTGAGATGTGCCAGGCCGTCTTGGTTCTATTGTGCCGCCCATTTCGATCACGGGGCCTCCCACAGGAAGCTCGCCGAGCCCTTGCTGGATAGCGCCACCAACGCACTGCCCGAACTGCGGTCAATGGCATTGGCCGGGTGCAGCCCCACTACAGTGCGGTGCATGAAACTGCTCATCCTTGGCGGCACCCGGTTCCTGGGCCGACACGTCGTCGAACAAGCCCTGGCTGCGGGCCACCAGGTCACGCTGCTGCACCGTGGCAAGAGCAACGCGGGGCTGTTCCCGCAGGCCGAGCACCGCATCGCTGACCGCAACGGTGAGCTGTCTGCGCTGCAAGGCGGCACCTGGGACGCCTGCATCGACACCAACGCCTATGTGCCGCGCCATGTCCTCGCCGTGGCGGCGCTGCTGGCCGGGCGTGTGGGGCAGTACCAGCTGGTGTCCAGCATCAGCGCCTACGACGACGCAGGCTACGACGCCGCCACCGGGCCGCACGAAGAAAGCCCGCTGGCGCGCCTGGCCGACGCCACGGTGGAAGCCGTCACCGGTGAGACCTATGGCGGCCTGAAAGTGCTGTGCGAAGAAGCCGCGCAGCAGGCCTACGGCGAGCGCTGCCTGGTGTCCCGCCCCGGCCTCATCGTCGGCCCGCACGACCCCACGGGGCGCTTCACCTGGTGGCCGCAGCGCCTCATGCGCGGTGGCGAGGTGCTGGCACCGGGTGACCCTTCAACACCCGTGCAGTTCATCGACGTGCGCGACGCCGCTGCGTGGATGCTGCTGCAGGCTGAACGTGGCACGGCGGGTGTCTTCAACCTGGTCGGACCGGCGCAGCCGCTCACCGTCGGTGGCCTGCTGCAAGCCGCACGCGACACGCTGAACCCCGGCGCCACGCTCCGCTGGGTGGACGAAGCCTGGTTGCTGGCGCAAGGTGTGCAGCCCTGGTCCGACCTGCCGGTGTGGCTGCCGCAGGCGCAGGCCGGCATGCACCGCACCGACATCCACCGCGCGCTGGCCACGGGGTTCACCAGCCGCCCGCTGTCACAGACGCTGACCGACACGGCTGCCTGGGCGCACGGTCTGGCCACACCCGCAGGCGTCGGCCTCACGCCCGAGCGGGAAGCCAAGCTGCTGGCCGCGTGGGCAGCGCACGCCGGGCATTGAGCTGCGCGCGTCTGTCGCCGAACACTGCCATTCGGCATGGCTTTCCCGCGCTTCGTCGCAAGGGCGTGGTGCCTGCCAGGTGGGCTGCCTACAGTCCACCCATCGCTTCATCACAAGCGCACCCAAACCCGCCCCAAGGAGCCCACCATGACCCACCAGCCGATGTTCATCCAGATCCGCCAGCAACTCAGCGCCCTGGCCCTGTCCGCCACCGTCACCCTGGGCATGCTGCTCAGCGTGAACATGCTGGCCACGCAGCCCGCCAGCGACGCGCAGATGGCCGCTGCGGCCTCTGCCCCCACCGCCCAGCTGCAGACCGCTGAACCGCGCGTCTGAGACCCGCTCCTGCGGGTGGCGCAAGCCCTTCACGGCCCCGCTTCGGCGGGGCCTTTTTCATGGGCTCAGGGAACGATGCTGAACAGGTACTCCGCCGCCGGGTTGGGCATGGCGGCCAGCCGGCTGAGCAGCACCTTGGCGCCGTCGTTGCGGTGGAACACGAACAGGCCCCCCTGCGCATAGTCGCCACCGGCCACCGTGACCGGCGGCAAGGCGTAGACGGCGCTGCGGACCAGGAAGTCGCTCTCGTACACGCTCAGGTGCGACCGGCAAGTGCCGTTGCCAAAGCCGGAGCATTCGTACCAGGCTTGCTCCACCAGCACCAGTTCATGGCGCGCTGCCGACTGGCTGAGCGACAGGATGCGCCAGCCGTAGGTGGCGGTGGCCGAACTGCCCAGCGTCAGTGAGCCCGCATAGCGCATGTCCAGGGCTGCGTCCATGGACAAGCGGAAGGCGCGGCCGCAGGCGGTGTAGCCCGTGGCGCCGTCCTCGCTGATCCACAGGTTCCCGCACATCGGGTAGTCGCCGTGGTAGGGCGAATCACGCAGGCGCACGCCCAGGCCGGTGCTGATGTCGTAGTGCTCGATGTCGTCCGGCGACAGGCCATTGTTGGCGCCGTAGATGGACGTGCCGTTGGGGTGCAGGCGCACCCGGGTGCCGGCACGCGGACCGTAGCGGCGCTGCTCGGTGTTGGTGGCCACGTCAATGGAGTGCACGTCCACCCACTGGTCCACGGCCGGAAAGACATGAACCACGCCACGACCGTCCAGCACCAGGTCGCCAACCGCGGCGGACACGTTGAGCAGCCGCGCCGGCACCGTCAGGTCGCTGAGGTTGAAGTAGCTGACCAGCGCGTCGTGCCCCACGGCTGCAAAGCGGCCGTCCGGGCTGACCGACACCGCCTTGGGCAGCTTGTTCAGGCGCACCTGGCGGGTGTCACCCGTGACGGCATCGCGCACGATCAACAGATTCTCGGGCCAGGCCGCGACCATCACCACCGCGTTGAGCGCGCGGCTGAATTCGGCGTCCACCACGTCATGCGCCAACGTGCTGCGAGAGCTCACCACCAGGGGCGTGATACCCGGTTCCGGCGGAGCCCCGCCACCACCGCCGCCGCCACCACCACCACCGCCCCCGGTAGCCGCCGTCACCGTGTACACCACGGAGACGCTGGCGGGGCTGTTGCGCACCTGGCGTGCGCACTGCTGGTCGTGGCACAACTCCACCGTGACGGTGTCGCTGTAGCTGCCCACCCCAAGGGTGCCCGGCGCCTTGAACACCAGCCGCACGGTGGCCGACCCGCTGCCGGGTATCACGTTGACGTCCAACAGGCCGACACGGGTGCCCACGGCACCCACGTACAGCGACGTGGTGGGCGCGTTGATCACGCCGACCAGCACGCCGACCGTTGGGCCGCTGTCACCCACCGCGGCGCTGACAGCCACGCTGTTGCGGTCCAGCTGCAGCGCCGTGCCGTCCACGGGTGCGTCACTGCCACTGCCACCCCCACCGCCGCCGCCACACGAAGCCAGGGCCAGGCACACCAGCCAAGCCTGAGCGAGCTTCCAGACACCACCCCGCATGGACGTTTCTCCTGCTGCGCCGTTGTTCTAGCGGCCGACTGTAGTGGAACCGGACCGCCCCGGCCGCGCTCGGTCCCCCGCGGCGGCAGTGCACACGCCCACGCGCTGGCGCCCGCTGTGTGGCGGTGCCATCATGCAGCCGCCACGGACTCGTGGCGGCTGGAGGCGACATGCATGTATTCCGCGCTGCTGCGGTGGGGGTCTGCGTCGGCATGGCGGCCGGCGCGGCCATGGCCGCTGACAACTACACGGCCAGCTACACCGACGCCCAGGACGGCCTGAGTCAGCAGAAGCGCCGTTGGGCTACGGTCCATCGTGGGAAGATGGCGAACTTGTTCG
>JANOAM010000222.1:0-2660 GCA_031411215.1 Betaproteobacteria bacterium | reverse complement strand
CGACCAGACATGGGTGGACTCTTCGGCGACCTCGGCAATCCACACGGCATCAAGGGCTGCATCGAAACCATCGAAAGCCGCAGCATCGAGGTCGAGTTGGTCGCCCAGCACGACGGTCAGGCAACGCAGCTCAGCCACGCGCGGCCCCTTTGCGCCGACAAGCCTCAGAGCAGAACTTGACCTCGGACCAGTTGTTGGCCCAGCGGCGCCGCCAACTCATGGCCAGGCCGCAAGCCGCGCAGGGCTTGCTTGGCAACGCCGCCTTGTTGCCTCGAAAGCCGGATCTGATGGTCACCGTGGCACCTCGCGGCCGACCCGCGTGTTCACGCCTTCTTCGCCCAGGCGCTGCACCAGCCCGCACCCGCCACCTGCTTGCCGGCAAACAGCGGGCAGCCGCCCGCCTTGTCGGTGGGCTTGCCTTGGTAAAGCGCGCAGTTGCTGCAGTTCTGGCCGGCGGCGAACTTGGTGTGCTTCTTGACGTCGACGCGCTTGGCGTCCGCCACATAGCCCAGCGCAAGGGCCTGGGCGTCCTTTTCGTCGAGCAGTGCCTGGGCCTGTGCGGCCGTGGTGAGCGCTGCGCCGGACGCAGCCAGCGTCATCAGAAACACGCGGCGGGGCAGGGGTTGGTTCATTTGAGACTCCTTCAGTGGGTGGTGACGAAAATCAAAGCGAGGGTCAGGCGGCGCAGCGCCGGGCCGCCTGTTGAGCTGTTGCAAGAGCCGCTTCAGCGTGCGCTTGAGTGGCGGACGTGCCAGCCCCATCGGATGAGGACTGCAGCAGCGCCGCAGACAGCGCCTGCGCCGACAGCCAGGCGCCTTCGACGCCGCAGCCGCCGAGAAAGTCTCCGCAGACACCCAGGCAACGCGTACCGCCAACGGTGGACCGTGCTGTGCTGCCAATCGACAGGCCGGCCCAGGCGCTCGGCCAGCGCGGCCTGCATCTGCTGCTGCACCCAGGCGGCCGGTTGTTCCAGGTGCCGACGCGGCAAACTGCCGGGCGCCAGCCTGGGCCTCCACTCGGCCAAGCAACCGGCCCTCTGGGCAAGGTCTTCAAAGGCCTGGAAAGCCGGATTGCAGGCCGTGAAGCCCAAGGCACCGTGGTCGAGCCGCGTCGTCGCGGCATGCCCCTGGCGGTCAACCCATTCGACCCGCCGGGTGGCCAGGCGACCCCCCGGCGCACGGGCCTTGTCGAACACGCGCACCGAATGTCCGGCCAGCGCCAGCGCATGCGCCACAGTGGCCCCGGCAATGCCAGCACCGACTACTGCAACAGAGGGGCTTTTCCGAGTCATGGTGCGAGACAGTGTACGTCAATAGCGATTCATCAGGAGTTCGTGTGGACTCCAATCTTATAAAACGCCATATAATCGGCGTCAAATCAGATTCAGACAGAAGACGGCATGAAAAAAAACAGGTCATTGGTGCAGCCAGCCCTGCCCGCGGCGGGCGCGGCGGCTCCGTCGCTCCACCGCAGCGGCGTCGTGGCGCGCATGTTGCACATGCCGGTCGCGACGCTGCGCGTGTGGGAGCGCCGCTACGGCTTGACCCAGCCAGAGTTGACGCCGAGCGGCCAGCGCTTGTACTCGGCCGACGACGTTCGGCGGCTGGCGTTGATCAAACAGCTGACAGACCTGGGTCACGCCATCAGCAGCCTGGCACCGCTGGACATGCCGCAACTGCAGCGCGTGGCCTCCACGCATGCCCAGGCGCTGGCGGCCACCCAGAGCAACGAGCGGTCGGTTGCGACCCACGCGCCGCCTGCACGGGCCTGGCGGCTGGCGGTGATTGGCGCGGCGCTGGGGTCCCGCTTGCAGCGACCTGCGCTGCTGCGTCGGCTGGACCGACCCGTGGTGCTGTTGGGGCCGTTCGACGACATCGCGCAGGCCACGGCCGCATTGCAGGACTCGCACCTCGACGCTTTGCTGATTCACGAACCGCAATTGCACGGGGGCTGGCTGGCTGCCATCAAAGCGGCTGCCCCGGACCTTGCGGGGGTGCCGAAAGCCGTTCTGTATGGCTTTGCAGCCGATCCGGTGTGCGAGGCATTGGCGACGGCTGGCATGGCCTTGCTGCGCGAGCCACAGCCCGACGCGGTGGTGGCGCAATGGCTGAACAGCCTGTCATGCAAGGCCGCCACGGTGCCGCAGCCCGCAGCAGACCTGCCCACGCCCACGCCTGGGGCCGAACCCGTGCCCCCGCGCCGCTGGAACGACGCGGCCCTGGCTGACTTCGCGAACCTGTCGCCGACGATTGCCTGCGAGTGCCCGCGCCATGTGGCCGAACTGCTGATGCAACTGTCGCACTTCGAGGCCTACAGCGCCGAGTGCGAGCACCGCAACGCGGCCGACGCCGAACTGCACGCCTACTTGCGCCAGGTTGCCACGGCCTCGCGCACCCGTTTCGAGGCTGCGCTTGAGCATGTGGCCCTGCACGAGGGCCTGCTGCTGCCTTCATCGGCGAAGGCCGGCGATGCGCCGGTGGCACCGCATGCGCGGCGCGCGAAGGTCATCGCTGCCGCAAGGCCAGGCCATCCCACATGAACTGAAGCTGGAACACCGGGCGCGGGCTTTCACGGCCCCGCCCAAACCCTCAACCCCTCAAGCTCTCAACCGTTGTCCAACCGGCACCCTGCCCATGCATCGCTTACTGCTTCTGCTCACC
>JANOAM010000221.1:0-14694 GCA_031411215.1 Betaproteobacteria bacterium | reverse complement strand
CAGCGCTCCGGCCATCTTGCCCTTGCCGGCGCGTGCGGGCGGGTTGCACAGGCCGCACACGTAGTGGCGGGCGATCTCATGCGGGTGGGAGACGAAATGGCCACCGCACTTGCTGCAGGTGGTCATGGTCAGCATGCCGTTGTCGACGAACTTCACCAGACGCCAGGCGCGGGTGACGGACAACAGCGGCTCCAGGCCCAGCGACTGCATCTGTTCCAGGTACAGCTGGTAGGCCTTGATGACGGTGTCGATCTCGTCCAGCGCCGCCACCTTGTTCAGGTATTCGTGCGTGTTCAGGAACAGGCTGGCGTGGATGTTCGGCTGCCACGTCATGAACCAGTCGGTGGAGAACGGCAACTGGCCCTTGCTGGGGCTCTTGCCGGCGACTTCCTTGTACAGGCGCAGCAGGCGCTCGTAGCTCAAGTCGGTTTCGCTTTCCAGCACCTGCAGCCGGGCGCCGAGGTGGATCAGCGTGACGGCACGTTCGATCTGCCGGGCTTCGGTCAGGATGCTCTTGCTGCGGGCCATGTTGACTTCTCCGTCCTGTGATTCGATGTGGTGCTTTGATCAAGTGCCTTGCACGGAACCGGCTTGGCCGGGCCGTTGCAAGAGCCCCCTCGGGGGGTAGCGACCGCGAGGGAGCTTGGGGGCCTTCGTTATGCAGCTTCCTGGTGGCGGCCGGCCATCAGGATGGAAGCGTGCAGGCGGCTCATGCCGTCGTTGGCAGCGCCCTTGCCGTGGCTGGTCAGCAGGTTCCACACCACGTCGTCGTCCATGCGGAAGCGGCACAGCAGCGTGTTGCCGCCGGCGATCTTCATCATCTGCGCGGGTGTCAGCGCGCCGATCAGGTTGGCGTTGTCTTCGCTCACGCCCAGACGGAACAGGGCTTGGTCGCGGTCCTGGCGGATGAGGCTCTGGGCCAGCATCAGGTAGGACAGGTTGGCTTCACGGATTTCAGCGAGGATCTGGTCGGCGGTCATGTGCGTTCCTTGGGTCAGTCGGTCGGTGTGGCTTGCGTAGCAGCGGGTGGGCTGGAGTCGATGAAACAGACTGTAGGCTTCTGAAATAGACCGGCACATCAGCCCAGTTCCGTGGCTGGAGTCCCGGTTTTTCCAGGCCGCTTGTAAGGCAAATTCCTACAAGGCTTACGCGGTGTGACAGGCGTCACGGACGGACAGCCCAAAACGAAGCCCCGGGGCCGCTTGAGGCGGCTGCCGGGGCTTTGTTTTGTAAGGCGCCGCCTAGCGTTCGATGCGCGCGTAGGCCGAGTGGTTGTGTATGGACTCGAAGTTCTCGACATCCACCGAATAGCGGCCGATTCGCGGGTCTGCATTGAGCGCCAGGGCGACGTCACGCACCAAGTCTTCGACGAACTTGGGGTTCTCGTAGGCGTGCTCGGTAACCCACTTCTCGTCGGGCCGCTTGAGCATGGGCCAGATCTCGCTGGACGCGGCTTCCTCGGCAAAACGAACCAACTGCTCCCAGGGCAGCGGCTGCAGCACTTCCACGCGTATGGTCACCAGCGACCGCTGGTTGTGCGCGCCGTAGTCGGAGATCTCCTTGGAGCAGGGGCACAGGCTCTTCACCGGCACCGCCACCTCGGCCCAGACCGCTGTGACGCCAGCGCGGGTCTCGGAAATCCAGCGGCCCTGGTAGTCCAGCAGGCTCTGCAGGCCCGACACGGGTGCGCGCTTGCGAATGAAGAAGCTGAAGGCGGCTTCGATGCGCCCTTCTTCCGCACCCAATTTGTCCAGCATAGCCGCGTGGCGGGTGCGCAGCGCGGCCGCGTCCAGCGGCTCACCGGACAGCGCCAGCGCGTCCAGCCAGGCCACGAAGCGGGACATGTGGGTGCCCTTCTTCTCGGCCGGCAAGGCCACGTCCAGGCTCCACAGCGCGGCGGTGGATTGCACGGCACCGGCCATCTGCAGCTGCAGCGGGTAGCGCACGTCCTTCACGCCGACACGCTGGATGGCCACGTGGCGGCCGTCAGACGCACTTTGTGTGTCGGGAATTTGCAGCTTGTTGATCACAGGATTCATGAGGGGACGAAGGATGCCAGCTTTTGGCACCCCGGCTTGTCACGCGGTTGATAGGCAGCGTTCAGCAGCGGTGAACGCTGCGCTACCGCATGGGCCCGGCCTCAGCCGTTGACGGCCGCCAACGTGGGGCGCCCGCCGAAGCGCTGCACGATGGACCTTTCAATGCCTTCCGCGTCCAGTCCGCACAGGGACAGCAGCTTGGCCGGGTCGCCATGTTCAACGAACTGATCCGGCAGGCCCAGTTGCAGCACCGGCATGGCAACACCCGCAGCGGCCAGGCATTCCAGCACCGCACTGCCCGCGCCACCCATGACGCAGCCCTCTTCGACGGTGACCAGTGCCTCATGGCCGCGTGCCAGGGACAGCACCAGGTCCACGTCCAGCGGCTTGACGAATCGCATGTCGGCCACGGTGGCGCCCAGGCGTTCAGCCGCCGCCAACGCGGGGTGCAGCAACGTGCCGAAGGCCAGGATGGCGATGCGGCCGCCCTGCTTGCGCACCACGCCCTTGCCCCAGGGCCAGGCGGTCAGTTCCTTTTCGATGGTGGCGCCTATGCCCGCACCGCGCGGGTAGCGCACGGCCACCGGGCCGCCCTGCCGGAAGGCCGTGGTCAGGGCCTGGCGGCATTCGTTTTCGTCGCTGGGCGTCAGCATGCTCATGTGGGGTACGCAGCGCACAAAGGCCATGTCGTAGGCGCCCGCATGCGTGGCACCGTCGGCACCCACCAGACCACCCCGGTCCAGCGCAAAGACCACGGGCAGGTTCTGCAGCGCCACGTCGTGGATCATCTGGTCGTAGCCACGCTGCAGGAAGGTGCTGTAGATGGCGACCACGGGCTTGAGGCCCTCGCAGGCCAGGCCGGCAGCGAAGGTCACGGCGTGCTGTTCGGCAATGCCCACGTCGTGGTAGCGCTTGGGGAAGCGCTTGTGGAATTCCACCATGCCCGAGCCTTCGCGCATGGCCGGGGTGATGCCGACCAGGCGTTCGTCGGCCTCGGCCATGTCGCACAGCCACTGGCCAAAGACCTGCGTGAAGCTGGGTTTGCCCGGCTTGCTGGGCGGGAAGCCCTCTTCCGGGTCGAACTTGGTGGACGCGGCGTGGTACTTGACCGGGTCGGCCTCGGCCAGCTTGTAGCCGTAGCCCTTCTTGGTGACCACGTGCAGGAACTGCGGGCCCTTCTTGGCCCTCATGTTTTCCAGCGTGGGAATCAGCGCGTCCAGGTCGTGGCCGTCGATGGGGCCGACGTAGTTGAAGCCGAACTCCTCGAAGATCGTGCCGGGCACGACCATGCCCTTGGCGTGCTCTTCAAAGCGCCGTGCCAGTTCAAACAGCGGCGGCGCGTTCTTCAACACCGCCTTGGCACCCTGGCGGGCGGCTTCGTAGAAGTTGCCGCTCATCAGGCGGGCCAGGTACTTGTTCAGCGCGCCAACCGGCGGGCTGATGGACATGTCGTTGTCGTTCAGCACCACCAGCAGGTCGGCATTGATGCCGGCGTGGCTGACACCCGCGTTGTTCAAGGCTTCGAAGGCCATGCCGGCGCTCATGGCACCGTCGCCAATGACGGCCACGGCGTGGCGGTCTTCGCCCTTCAGCTTGGCGGCCAGCGCCATGCCCAGTGCGGCGCTGATGCTGGTGCTGCTGTGCGCGGTGCCGAAGGTGTCGTATTCGCTCTCGTCACGGCGCGGAAAGCCGCCGATGCCACCCAGCTGGCGCAGCGTACTCATGCGCTCACGCCGGCCAGTGAGGATCTTGTGCGGGTAGGTCTGGTGGCCCACGTCCCAGACGATGCGGTCGTGCGGCGTGTTGAAGACGTAGTGCAGCGCCACGGTCAGTTCCACCGTGCCCAGGTTGCTGCCCAGGTGGCCGCCGGTCTGGCTGACGGTCTGCAGCACGAATTCGCGCAGTTCCTTGGCGACGGCGGGCAGGTCCTGGCGCGACAGCTTGCGCAGGTCCAGGGGGCTGTCGATCTTCTTCAGCAATCCACTCATGCTTTAGCTTTCGCGCTCCACCACTTTGTCGGCCAGGCCTGCCAGCAGCACCGCGGCGGCGCCCAGGCCGCTGCGCTCCAGCGCAGCATGCGCCTGCTGCCGCAGTTCCTGGGCGTGGTGCAGGGCCGCGTCCAGGCCCAGCACCGACACGTAGGTGGGCTTGTTGTTGTCCTGGTCCTTGCCCGCGGTCTTGCCCAGCGTGGCCGCGGACTGCGTGACGTCCAGGATGTCGTCGACCACCTGGAAGGCCAAGCCGATGGCGGCACCATAGTCCGCCAGCGCCTGCCAGACCGCCGACGTGGTCTGGCCGCAGGCGGCGCCCATCAGCACACTGGCCTGCAGCAAGGCACCGGTCTTGCGGCGGTGCATGTCGCGCAGTTCGAATTCGCTCAGCCGGTGGCCGATGCTGGCCAGGTCAATGGCCTGGCCGCCGGCCATGCCCGTGTGGCCGGCGGACCGGGCCAGCAAGGCCGTCAGGCGGGCCTGCAGGGCGGCAGGCATGCCTTCGTCGGGTGTCAGCACCTCAAAGGCCAGGGCCTGCATGGCGTCGCCGGCCAGCATGGCTTGCGCTTCGCCGTACTTGACGTGCACCGTGGGCTTGCCCCGGCGCAACACGTCGTTGTCCATGCAAGGCATGTCGTCGTGCACCAGTGAATAGGCGTGGATCAGCTCCACCGCCACGGCCGCACGCAACGCAGCCGCGGTATCCCCGCGCACCGCGTCACAGGCGGCCATCACCAGCAGGGGGCGCAGCCGCTTGCCGCCGTCCAGCACGCCGTAGCGCATGGCTTCGCCCAGGCCGGCCGGGGCTTCGCCGGGCACCCAGGTTTCCAGCGCGGTTTCCACCGCCACCAGTTGTTCACGCGCCCATGCGTCAGCGTCGATCGCGGTCATGACGCGTTCCAGGGCTTCAGCGCGCCGTCGTCCAGCAGCTTGACCTGCTCTTCGACGGCCTGCAGGCGCGCGCGGCAGAAGTTCAACAGCACGGCGCCACGGCGGTAGCCGTCCAGCAACTGGTCCAGTGGCATCTGGCCGGCTTCCATCTGCTGCACCAGGCGGTCCAGTTCGGCCACTGCCATCTCGTAGCTGGCAGGTTCGGCAGGTTCGGGAGCGGGCTTGGTAGCTGTGGAGGCAGATCGGGCCATTGTTGAGGGGTCGGCGATTTCGTGAAGTGAAATCAGCCGACCATTCTAGACAAAGGCCCCCCGGCGGGCCGCACAAGCCGGTCGGGGTGCGTCTGCACCACGCATCGTCGCGGTGCATGGGGTCGCGGCTAGAATCGCCGGCCGCATCGCCAGGGGTATCCACCCCCCAGACGATGCGCCGTGGATCGGGACGCCGTGAGTCCGGCCCACGTCATCACCACTGCCCTCACCCTGGAGGACCCGGCTGATCATGTCGGACCTGAGCATCGGCCTCGAATCCCTGGAGCGCGCGCGCTCGCAACTTTCGGTCACCACCTACTTCGACGAGAGCCTGTTCCGCAGCGAACAGCAGCTCATCTTCCAGCAATCCCCCCGCTATCTGGGCCACGAACTGGCCATCCCAGAGGTCGGCGACTACCTGGCCCTGCCGCAGGAAAGCGAAGGCCGCGCCCTGGTCCGCACCAAGGACGGCGTGGAACTGGTCTCCAACGTCTGCCGCCACCGCCAGGCCATCATGCTGAAGGGCCGCGGGCAGACGCAAGCCAACATCGTGTGCCCGCTGCACCGCTGGACCTACGACCTGCATGGCCGCCTGGTCGGTGCACCGCACTTTGCGCAGGATCCCTGCCTGAACCTGCGCAACTACCCGGTGCAGACCTGGAACGGCCTGGTTTTCGAACCTGGTCGCCAAGCGAACGGCCGCGACGTGGCCGCCGACCTGGCCCAGCTGGGCCCCGCCAAGGACCTGGACTTTTCCGGCTTTGTCTTCGACCGCGCCGTGCTGCACGAGTGCGACTACAACTGGAAAACCTTCATCGAGGTCTACCTGGAGGACTACCACGTCGGCCCCTTCCACCCCGGGCTGGGGCAGTTTGTCAGCTGCGAGGACCTGGCCTGGGAATTCGGCAAACACCACTCGGTGCAGACAGTGGGCGTCAACAAAGCGCTGGCCAAGCCGGGGTCGGCCATTTACGAACGCTGGCACCGGGCAGTGCTGGGCTACCGCGCCGGCGAGCCGCCGCGGCACGGCGCCATCTGGCTGACCTACCACCCGACGACGATGGTGGAGTGGTACCCGCACGTGCTGGTGGTGTCCACGCTGTTCCCGCGCGGGCCGCGCAAGACGCTCAACCTGGTGGAGTTCTTCTACCCCGAAGAGATCGCGGCCTTTGAACGCGAATTTGTCGAGGCCCACCAGGCCGCCTACATGGAAACCTGCGTGGAAGACGACGAGATCGCCATCCGCATGGACGCCGGCCGCCAGGCCCTGATGGAGCGCGGCGACGACGAGTCCGGCCCCTACCAGAGCCCCATGGAAGACGGTATGCAGCAGTTCCACGAGTGGTACCGGCGCCAGATGGGGCCGGCCCTGCAAGCGCCTTGAGCCAACATCAGCGGCGGGGCTGCGCTTGAGCGCACCCGTGCTGATGGTGGGCGCGAGCCTGCTGTTCGCGGTGATGGGCGTGTGCGTCAAGCTCGCGTCCGAGCAGTACGGCGCCGGCGAGATCGTGATGTACCGCGCACTGGTCGGCTTCCTGCTGATGGGCGCGGTGGTGCAGACCCGCGGCATCGGCTTTGCGACGCGTGTGCCGGCCATGCACTTCTGGCGCAGCCTGTCGGGCACAACAGCCTTGTGCTGCTGGTTTTATGCCATCGGCGGCCTGCCGCTGGCCACGGCCATGACGCTCAACTACATGAGCAGCGTGTGGATCGCGCTGTTCCTGGTCGGCGGCGCGGTGCTCATGCCCACGGACCGTATCGAATCGCGCATCGACAGCCGCCTGGTGGCCGCCGTGATGGCCGG
Organism: Betaproteobacteria bacterium; assembly: GCA_031411215.1. Classification (GTDB taxonomy): domain Bacteria; phylum Pseudomonadota; class Gammaproteobacteria; order Burkholderiales; family Burkholderiaceae_C; genus Rubrivivax. The sequence continues at coordinate 7,718 of JANOAM010000221.1, read as the reverse complement.
CTTCGTGGGTGTGGCCCTGGTGCTGCGGCCGACCATCGAACAGCAGCAGGTGTGGCATGGGCTCATCGGCCTGGGCTCCGGGATGATCGCGGCCATGGCCTACCTGCAAGTCACGGCGCTGGGCCGCGTGGGCGAGCCCGAGGCGCGGGTGGTGCTGTACTTCTCCCTGTCGGGCTTGATCGTCGGTGCGGGTTTTGCGCAGTTCACCGGGGGCTTTCACACGCACACGCTGAAGGGCGCCCTGTTGCTGCTGGCCACAGGCACGCTGGCCACAGGCGCGCAATGGATGATCACGCGTGCCTACGGTACAGGCGCCACACTGGGCATTGCGGCGCTGCAGTACCTGGGCATCGTGTTCTCCTTCGCTTTCGGCATCTTCATCTTCGACGAACAAGTGACCGGCCTGGCCGCCGCCGGCATCGCCCTGATCATTGGTGCCGGCGTGGCGGCCACGCTGCTGCGCAACCGGCCCCACGCTCCTTCCGCCCGGCCTGACACCGTCACGCCTACCGAGTCCTGACCATGACCTACTCCGCACTCATCTCCGCCACCCAACTGCAGGCACTGCAAGCCCAGGGCACGCCGCCGGTGCTGCTGGACTGCGGCTTTGACCTGGTCAACCCGGCCGCAGGTGTTGCCGCCTACGCTGCGGGCCACCTGCCCGGCGCCCAGTACGCCCATCTGGACCGGGACCTCAGCAGCGCCAGGACCGGCCGCAACGGTCGCCACCCGCTGCCGTCGCGCGATGCCTTCGCGGCCCGCGCCGGCGCCTGGAGTGTGGCGCCCGGCGTGCAGGTGGTCTGCTATGACGACCAGGGCGGCATGTACGCCGCGCGCGCCTGGTGGTTGCTGCGCTGGCTGGGCCACCCGGGTGCGGCGGTGCTGGACGGTGGCCGTGCGGCCTGGGCACGTTCAGGCGGTGCGCTGACCGCAGCTGCGCCCACCGTACGGACACAAGCGCCCTACCCGGCCGCCACCCAGGGCATGTCCACCATAGACGCTGACACGCTGCAGCAGCAACTGGGCCGCGTGCCGCTGCTGGACGCGCGCGCGCCGGAGCGCTGGCGTGGCGACGTCGAGCCGCTGGACCCGGTGGCGGGCCACATTCCGGGCAGCAGTTGCCGCTTCTTCAAGCTGAACCTGGCGGAAGACGGTACGTTCAAGTCGCCCGCGCTGCTGCGCGACGATTTCCTGGCGCTGGCCGGCGATGGCCCCGTGGTGCACCAGTGCGGCTCCGGCGTTACCGCGTGCCACAACCTGCTGGCCATGGCGCATGCGGGCCTGCAGCCCGGCACGCTGTATGCAGGATCGTGGAGCGAATGGTGCAGCGACCCAGCGCGCCCGGTGGCGCGCGGCTGACCTGCCTACATTCGCATGGCTTGATCACCGTCAACACGACGGCAGCGATCTGCGCAACACTGGATTCCACGCCGCCGCGCCGTGCGGCCGAGCACCAAAGGAGCCAGCATGTACAAGCGCATCCTCTTCCCGACCGACGGGTCCGACATCACCGTCAAGGCGCTGCAGACCGCCTTGTCTTTGGCCAAGCTCTGCGGCGCTGAACTGCACACGCTGGCCGTGATGGAACCCTTCCCCTACAGCGCCATTTCCGAGATGCAGCCGGTGCCGCCGCAGGAGTTCTTTGATGCACAGCAGCGCGTGGCAACGGCCCGGGTAAAAACCGTGGCTGACGCGGCCGCCGCAGCGGGCGTCACCTGCAAGGCAGCGACGGTTGAAGGCCTGCACCCTTGGGAAGCGCTCCTGGACCACGCCAAGAGTCAAGGCTGCGACCTGGTCGTCATGGCGTCGCACGGCCGGCGCGGCGTCAGCGCGCTGTTGCTGGGCAGCGAGACTCAGAAGATCCTGACCCACACCTTGCTGCCCGTGCTGGTTGTGCGCTGACCTGCGCTGACCTGCGCTGACCTGGACAGTCCAGCGCTAGTGTGCGTGCGCGCCCAGCATGCCGCGGGCCAACAGCACCAGGCCCAGGCCCGCGGCCAGCCACAGCACTTGCGAGGCGGTTTCACGCCAGCTGAGGCGCTGCTGCAGTTGCGGCAACAGGTCGGCCACGGCGATGTAGACAAAGCTGCTGGACGCCACCACCAGCAGGTAGGGCAGCAGGTCGGCAAAAGGGCCGACCAGGAAGTAGCCCAGCACGCCGCCCGCCACCGACGCCAGCCCTGACAGCGCGTTGTAGAACAGCGCCTTGCCGCGTGTGAAGCCGGCGTTGAGCAGCACGATGTAGTCGCCTGCCTCCTGCGGGATTTCGTGCGCCATGATGGCCACGGCCGTCACCCAGCCCAGTGTGGGGTCGGCCAGGAAGGCCGCAGCGGTGATGACGCCGTCGCAGAAGTTGTGGATGCCGTCGCCGATAAGCACCGTGAGACCGCCGCGCCCGGCCTGCTGGGCGTCGAAGTGGTGGTGGTGGTCGTGCCCGTCACCTTCGTGGTGGTGCACGTGGCGGTAGAGCTCGGCCTTTTCCAGCAGCCAGAAGAACAGCAGGCCGGCCAGCAGGGTGCCGAAAAGCGCGTGCGGTTCGGTCTTGCTTTCAAAAGCCTCGGGCAGCACGTGCAACAGGGCCGTGCCCAGCAGCACACCGGCCGACAGGCTCACCATGTGCTTCACCAGACGGCTGAGCACGGTCACGGTGAGCATGGCAGCCAGCAGCACCGACAGCAGGCCACCGGCCAGGCAGGCCAGAACAATGGAAGTCAACAGCATCAAATGAGCGGGGCCGGAGTGAGCAGGGCCGGCGAATGGCCGACCCCATCAAGCCATCGTACAGAAGCTGTCAAGCGGGCTCAGGCCACGCCGTTGGCCTTGAACCAGGCCAGGCAGCGCTTCCAGCCGTCGTCCGCTGCGTCCTTGCGGTAGCTGGGCCGGTAGTCGGCGTGGAACGCATGCGGCGTGTCGGGGTACAGGACCAGTTCGCTGCGCGTGTTGCCCGCGGCCTTCAGGGCGTCGCGCATCTTCTCCACCGTGTCGTTGGGGATGCCGGGGTCGGCCGCACCGTACAGGCCCAGCACGGCGGCCTTGATGCGCGGTGCCACGTCCAGCGCGGGCTTGTCGCCCGGACAGTAGCTGCGCGCCACCGGCCCGTACCAGGCCACCGCCGCCTTCACCGCCGGGTTGTGCGCGCTGTACATCCAGGTCGTGCGGCCACCCCAGCAGAAGCCGGTGATGCCCAGCTTGTCGGCCGCGGCGCCCTGGGTCCTGGCCCAGGCCACGCTGGCGTCCAGGTCCGCCATCACCTGCGCGTCGGGCGTCTTGTTGACGATCTCGCTCATGATCTTGGCGATCTCGCCATAGCTGCCAGCGTCGCCCTGGCGCACAAAGAGCTCGGGCGCGATGGCAAAGTAGCCCTGCTTGGCAAAGCGCCGCGCCACATCGGCGATGTGCTCATGCACGCCGAAGATCTCGCTGATCACCAGCAGCACCGGCGCGTTCTGGCGGCCGGCCGGAGCGGCGCGGTAGGCCGGCATCTTGAAGTCACCGACGGGGATCATCACCTCGCCCACGTCCAGGCCCACGCTGTCGGTCTTGATGAGGGTCTGCGCCGTCACCGGCAGTACGGCGGCCGCGAAGCCCGCACCCACGCCGGCGCGCATGAACGCTCGGCGGCTGCCGTCGCCCGCAGCGGGCACGAGGCTGTCAATTTCTTGCTGGACATGCATGCGGTCTCCTCGGTGCGAGCTTGCTGGAAGCGCTCGCATTCTAGAAATGACCGCCGGGTAGGATCGGCTCATGGAGAACCGCGTGAACCCCGCCGGCCCGCTGGCCGCCATCGACATGGGCTCGAACAGCTTCCGGCTGGAACTGGGCAGCATGGTGCACGGGCGCTACAAGCGTGTCGACTACCTGAAGGAGACCGTGCGCCTGGGCGCGGGCCTGGACGCCAACGGCATGCTGACCGAAGACGCCGCGCAGCGCGGCCTGGCCTGCCTGCGGCGCTTTGCCGCGCGGCTGGCGGGCTTTGAAGCCGGCCAGGTGCGTGCCGTGGCCACGCAGACCCTGCGCGAAGCGCGCAACCGCAATGCCTTCCTGCTGCGCGCGCAGGAAGCGCTGGGCTTTCCGATTGAGGTGATCTCCGGCCGCGAGGAAGCTCGCCTCATCTACGCCGGTGTCAACCACATGCAGCCCGCCGGCAAGGGTGACGGCACGCGCCTGGTGGTGGACATCGGCGGCCGGTCCACCGAACTGATCCTGGGTCAAGGCCGCACGCCGCTGGTGGCAGAAAGTTTTGGCGTCGGCTGCGTCAGCCTGTCCTTGCGCTTCTTCCCCGAAGGCCGCCTCACGCGCGAAGCCTTCCGCGCTGCGCAGGTGGCCGCGGGTGCGGAACTGGAAGAAGCCCTGCAGCCCTTTGCGCGGTCGCACTGGGAACAGGCCCTGGGTTCGTCCGGCACCGCGGGTGCGGTGTCGCAGTTGCTGGAGGCCAACGCAGTGACCGACGGCCGCATCACACCGGCGGGCCTGCGCTGGGCCATCGAACGTTGCCTGGACGCCGGGCACATCGACCGCATCAACCTGCCCGGCCTGAAGCCCGAACGCCGCGCCGTGCTGCCGGGTGGCCTGGCCATCCTGTACACGCTGGCCACTCACTTTGACATCCAGTCGCTGCGGCCGGCCAAGGGCGCCCTGCGGCAAGGCGTCATCGCAGACCTGCATGAACGCCTGCAAGCCCTGCTGAAGCACCACCCGGCCGACGTGCGCGACGAGTCCGTGGCCGAACTGCAGCGCCGTTTTGCCGTGGACGCCGAGCAGGCCACACGCGTCGCCGCGGTCGCACTGCCGCTCTTTGACAGCGCGGTAGCGGATGCCGACCCCGACACCCGGCGCGAACTGGCCTGGGCTTGCGCTCTGCATGAGGTCGGTCTGATGGTGTCGCACCACGACCACCACCGCCACAGTGCCTACCTGCTGGCCCATGTGGACGCCGCGGGCTTCTCGCAGAACCAGCAGCGGCGGCTGAGTGAACTGGTGCTGGCCCAGCGCGGCGGCCTGCGCAAGGTGGAACCGCAACTGGCCAGCGAGACCTTCGCCTGGCAGGCCTTGTGCCTGCGTCTGGCCACCATCAAGTGCCACGCCCGCGCGGAACTGGACCCAGGCGCGCTGCGCCTTCGTGCACGCGGCCGTGAGGCGCAACTGGGCTGGCCCGCCGGCTGGGCTGAAGAACACCCGCGCACGCTGTTCCTGCTGCAGGAAGAGGCCACCGCCTGGGCACGCAGCGGGCCGCTGCGTCTGTTGCTGACCTGAGCGAGCTGTCGCCGCGGCTACACGAGTTCCGGCGACACGACGGCGTGCAGCACCACCTGGAACTGGCCTTCGCGTTCACGGCCGCGCAGCCACCACGCCGCCGCCTTGCGCACGGGCCACGAATCCGTCTGGGCCGCCAGCAGGTAGGCCAGCGTTTGGCCCAACGTGGGCTGGTGGCCGATCACCAGCACCGGCTCGCGTGAATCCGGCCAGCGTGCTGCGTGCAACAGGCCTTCGACCGTGCCGTCAGGCGCCAGCGCGGGCAGTGTCTTGAACTTGCGCTCCAGCGCGTCGGCGGTCTGCTGCGCACGGCGGGCGGGGCTGACCAGCACGCGCGTGCTGGCCGGCAGCTGGCGGTTCAACCAATTGGCCATGCGCTGGGCCTGGCGCTCACCCTTGCTGGTCAGCGCGCGGTCCAGGTCGTCGTGCAGTTCGCGCATTTCCAGCGCTTCGGCATGGCGCCACAGGATCAGGTCCATGTTCAGCTTGCGTAGCGTTGCATCAACGCGCGCTGTGCGCTGACACCGGTGTCGGACACACGGCGGTACTGGCCCTGCGAATCCAGCGTCCAGGCATCGCTCTGGTCATGCAGGTAAGGCACCAGGCCTTCGTCGATGACCCGCTGGCGCAGCACCGCATCGCGTACCGGCCAGGCCACTTCCACGCGGCGGATCAGGTTGCGGCTCATCCAGTCGGCGCTGCTGAGGTACAGCACTTCGTCGGCCTCTGCGTCGCCCCAGCGGAAGTAGAAGATGCGTGAATGCTCCAGGAAGCGGCCGACGACGGACCGCACACGGATGTTCTCGGTGGCGCCCGGCACACCCGGTGGCAGCATGCAGGCGCCGCGCACGATGAGGTCTATGCGCGCCCCGGCGCAACTGGCCTGCACCAAGGCCCGGATGATGGCCGGGTCGGTAAGCGCATTGACCTTGGCGACGATGCGTGCGGGCGCGCCCGCACGCGCGGCCAACGTCACCTGGGTGATGTGCTTGAGCACGCGCTTGTGCAGGTGGAAGGGCGCGGTCACCAAGTGCTGCGGCGCGCGTGTGCGGGTCTGGCTGGCCAGCTGCAGGAACACCGCGTCGGCATCGGCGGTGAGGCCTTCATCGGCCGTGAGGTAACCCAGGTCGGTGTACATGCGCGACGTGCGCGGGTTGTAGTTGCCGGTGGACAGGTGCGCATAACGCCGCAAACGACGGCCCTCCCGCCGGGTCACCAGCAGCAGCTTGGCGTGGGTCTTCAGGCCGACCACGCCGTAGACCACCTGGGCGCCGACGGCTTCCAGACGTTCGGCCCAGTTGATGTTGGCTTCTTCGTCGAAGCGGGCCTTGAGCTCCACCACCACCAGCACTTCCTTGCCGCGGCGTGCAGCCTCGATCAGCAGGTCCATCAGCACACTCTGCGTGCCGGTGCGGTAGATGGTCTGCTTGATGGCCAGCACCTCCGGGTCGGCCACGGCTTCACGCAGGAACTGCACCACCGGGTCAAAGCTCTCGAAGGGATGGTGCAGCAGCACGTCGCCTTCGCGCAGGCGTTCAAAGACGGTTTGGCTGCGCGGCAGACTGGCTTCGGGCCAAGCGGGCTCAAACGGGGGGAAACGCAGCGTCGCGCCGTCGGCCTGGTCGATGAGCTGGTTGAGGCGCACCAGATTCACCGGGCCGTTGACCTTGTACAGCGCCACGTCCGGCAGCGCGAACTGCTGCAGGAGGAAGCTGGACAGCTCTGGCGGGCAGCTGCTGACCACTTCCAGCCGGATCGCCTGGCCGAAGTGCCGTGTCGACAGGCCCGTGCGCAGGGCCTGGCGCAGGTTGGTGACGTCGTCCTCGTCCACGTCCAGGTCGGAGTCGCGCGTGACACGGAACTGCGAGAAGGAAGCGACCTGGCGCCCCGGAAACAACTCGCCCAGATGGGCGCGGATCACGCTGGTCAGCAGCACGAAGCCCTGACGGCCGCCGCACAGCGCGTCCGGCAGGCGGATCACGCGCGGCAGCACACGCGGCACCTTGACGATGGCGATCTGGTTTTCTCGTCCGAAGGCGTCACGCCCACCGACACGGGCGATGAAGTTCAGCGACTTGTTGGCCACCAGCGGGAACGGGTGGCTGGGGTCCAGGCTCACCGGCACCAACAGAGGGCGCACCTGGGTTTCGAAGAAGCGCTGCACCCAACGGCGCTGCGAGGCATCGCGCTCGGCGTGGTTGATGACGACGATGCCCTCGCGCTGCAGCGCGGGCATGACCTCGTCGTTGAACAGCGTGTACTGTTCGTTGATCAATTCGTGTGCCGCCTGCGCCACCGACGCCAGGTCAGCGCGTGTGGTGCCGCTGCCGGGCTGGCGTGTGGACTCGATGATGTCGGCCACGCGAACCTCGAAGAATTCGTCGAGATTGCTGCTGACGATGGTGATGTAGCGCAGCCGCTCCAGCAAAGGCACGTCCGCGCGACGGGCCTGGGCCAGCACACGG
>JANOAM010000220.1:0-1692 GCA_031411215.1 Betaproteobacteria bacterium | reverse complement strand
TGAAGCACGTGCTCGGCGAGCTCGGGCGACACCGAGCGCATCAACAGCCGCGGCGCGGACTCCAGCACCTCGACCTCTTTGCCCAGCGCGCGGGCGGTTGCCGCGACCTCCAGGCCGATGAACCCGCCGCCGACCACGCTGAGTCGGCCGATGGCCGGCAGCCGCTCGCGCCACCAGGCGGCGTCGACCGCCGTGCGGAGCACGCCAACGTTGGTCAAGCCGTCAGCCAGGTGCGGCAGCCGGCGTGCGCGCGTGCCCGTCGCCAGCACAAGTTGCTGGTAAGGCAATTTCACGCCAGACCGCAGCAGCAAGGCGCGGCCCGCGCGGTCGATGGCAACCGCGGGGTCGGCGCGGTGCACCGTGATGCCGACCTCGGCAAACCATGATTCGGTCCGGTGCAGTTGCAAGACTTCGTCCGGGTTCTTGAGGAAGGACTTCGACAGCGGTGGCCGCTGGTACGGCAGATCGGCCTCCTCGCAGACGAGATGCACATGACGGCCGAATCCCGCCGCCACGAGGCCGGCGCACAGCTGGGCGCCGGCGTGGCCACCACCGACGATCACGATCGGTCCTTGTTCGCTCATGCGCGTCTCCCGCCTATTGCTGGGTCGCGGGCAGGCGCAGCACGATGCCGTCGAGCGCCGCGCTCAACTTGATCTGGCACGACAAGCGGCTCGTCGGCAAACGCTCCGATGCCGTGCACTCCAGCATCTCCAGCTCGTTGGCCAGGGCGGCGGGCAGGCGGTCCGCCCAGGCCTCGTCGACGTAGACGTGACAGGTCGCGCACATCGCCGAGCCGCCGCACTCGGCGACGATGCCTTGCAGCCCGGCGCCCATGGCGGCCTGCATCGCGCTCGTGCCTTCTGGAGCGCTCAGCTCATGGGTGCTGCCGTCGGCCTGGATGAATCGTATGGTGGGCATGGAAGAACTCTTCGCTGATCAGGCCGCGACCAGTCGCAGCGGCAGCGTGTCAAGGGCACGCAGGGTGTTGTTCAGGCGGCGCGTGTGCGGGCCAGCTACCTCGATGCGCTTGACGCGCCGCGCCAGCGCGGTCAGCACCACTTCGCCTTCCAGGCGTGCGACAGCCTGGCCCACGCAGCCATGGATCCCGGCGCCGAGTGCCATGTGCCCGCTGGGGCGCCGCTGGACGTCGTAGCGGTCCGGATCGGCCCACTTGCGCGGGTCGCGGTTTGCCGAAGCCAGCATGCACAGCACCTTGGTGTTCTCGCGCACTGGCACGCCTGCGATCTCGGTGTCGTGGGCCGCGGTGCGGAAAAAGGTCTGGACGGTGGACTCCCAGCGCAAGGCCTCTTCGAACGCCGGTCGCGCAAGCGCAGGGTCGGCGTGCAGCAACGCATATTGATCGGGGTGCTGCGCCAGCGCAAACAACGCATTCCCGATGCCGTTGATCGTGGTGTCGACACCTGCCGACAGGAGCGATCGCACCAGCAGCGGAGCATGCGCAGGGTCAATTTCACCCGCGTCAGCCGCCTGGTAGATCTGCTCGCCGAAGCCATCGGGGCGCAGATGGTCCCGTGCGCAATGTTCCATGATCCACTGCGTGACGGGGCCGACGCGCTCGGTACTCCTGGCCAGCAACTCGTTGCGCGGCCCCATCGAGTTGAACACCATGTCGCCATAGACCAGCAGGTTTTCGCGCCCGTCGGCTTCGAGGCCCACCGCGTCCGGAAA
>JANOAM010000219.1:0-11153 GCA_031411215.1 Betaproteobacteria bacterium | reverse complement strand
ATTCCACAGCCGCGCGCCGTCCAGGAAGGTCGCCAGGCCCAACTCGCGCGCCAGCGCGCAAATGCCCAGCACCTCGGCCTGCGGCACCACCACGCCGCCGGCGCGGTTGTGCGTGTTTTCCACTTCCACCAGCGTGGTGGTTGGGAAGATCGCGAAGTTGCGCGGCTTGACAGCGGCGCGCAAGTCGTCGGCGCTGAAGCGGCCGCCCTGGCCGATCTCGTGGATCTGCACACCGGCGTTCGCGGCAGCGCCACCCAGTTCGTGCCAAGCGGCGTGCGACTCGCGGCAGGCGACCACTTCATCACCCGGCCGGGTCAGTGTGCGCAGCGCCACCTGGTTGGCCATGGTGCCCGTGGGCAACCACACCGCCGCCTCCTTGCCCAGCAGTTCGGCGCAGCGCGCCTGCAGCCGGTTGGTGCTGGGGTCTTCACCGTACTGGTCATCGCCCACAGGCGCGGCGGCCATTGCCGCGCGCATGGCGGCCGTGGGTTTGGTGACGGTGTCGGAGCGCAGGTCGATGGGGTCGGTCAGGTCGGTCATGGCCTGAGTGTGCACGGAGTGCCCACCCCAGGGGCGGGCACTGTCAGGTCTGGCTTGCTCAGACCGGCTGCTTGGTGATGCGCAGGTAGGGCTTGGGCGCCTTCCAGCCTTCCGGGAACAGCTTCTTGGCGTCGTCGTCGGACACCGAGCCAGCAATGATCACGTCATCACCCTGCTTCCAGTTCACCGGCGTGGCGACCTTGTGCCTGGCGGTCAGTTGCATCGAATCCAGCACCCGCAGGATCTCGTCGAAGTTGCGGCCCGTCGTCATCGGGTAGGTCAGCATCAGCTTGATGCGCTTGTCCGGGCCCACGATGAACACCGAACGCACGGTGGCGTTGGTGGCTGCGGTGCGGCCGTCGGACGTGCCTTCAATGTCCGCCGGCAGCATGTTGTAGAGCTTGGCCACGGCCAGGTCGTGGTCGCCGATCATGGGGTACTTGGGCAGGTAGCCTTGTGTCTCTTCGATGTCGGCGGCCCAGCGGTGGTGGTTGTCCACCGGGTCCACGCTCAGGCCGATCAGCTTGGTGTTGCGCTTGGTGAATTCCGGTTCGATCTTCGCCATGTAGCCCAGTTCGGTGGTGCACACGGGCGTGAAGTCCTTGGGGTGAGAAAACAGGACGGCCCAGCTGTCGCCAATCCATTGGTGGAACTGGATCGGGCCCTGGGTGGTCTGGGCGGTGAAGTCGGGGGCGATGTCGTTGATGCGCAGGGTCATGGTGGGATCTCCGTTTGAAGTGGGTGGGGCGGGTTCAGACAGCCATCTCGGCCACGGCTTGCAGACTGGGAACTTCGGCAATGACGGCCGCCCAGATGTCCGGCGGTGTCGCGCCGCGCGCCACCGGCAGATAGTGCGCCCACTGCGCCGCCGTGCAAATGGTCTTCAGCGCATGAACAAATACCCGCGTGGCACCGGCCGGCGTGTTCTTGGCGCTGCCGTGGGCGGCCAGCGACTGCACACCATGGGCCACGAAGTGTTCGAAGCCGCCGTGGGCGATGCCGGCGCTCAGGCACCAGCTGGCAAACAGCGGCGCGCGTGGTGAGGGCAAACGGGCCACCAGCGGCATCATGATGGCCTCCTCGTGCAGCAGGTGCGCCTCGGCGCACTCACGGTAGGCCTCGAAGGCATGGCGCAGGGCGGCCGCACCCAGCGGAATGGCGCGTGTCACCGCGGCCTGCATGGCGTGTTCGTGCTCATGTTCGGCCGCAAACATGGCGGCACCGGCGGCGCCGTTGAAGTGGTGGTCCAGCATGGCGGCGCTGCCACCGCCGGCACCTTCCACACCGTCTTCCATGGCGGCGTGCACGGCAATCGCCGCCGTGTAGGCCTGCCAGGCGGCGCTGAAGGCGGCCAGGTCGCCGTCATCGGCCAGCGGGCTCAGCACCTTGCTGAGGTCGTTGCGCAGCACCTCGTGGTAATTGCGCATCACGGCCGGGACGGAGACTTCGGGTTCGGTCATTTGGGGACTCCTGGTAAGCGTTGCGGTGGGGGCGGAATGCAGTGTGCAAATGCTGGCCGCAGAAGTCGTTCAGCGGTTGTTCAAGCTTGTTAAAGACGCAGGCCCAGGCACCCGGCCACCTGCCTTAAGCTTCGCGCCCGGAGTTGCCCACTTGCCAGCCCATGAATCCACCGAAGCGCTGACGCGGCCCCTGCGTTTCGGGCCGGGGGGCCGGTTCGAACTGCGACCGGCCGAGTACCGGCTGCTGGTCGACGGCCAGCCCGCCACGTTGGGCGGCCGCGCGCTGGACCTGCTGATGGCGCTGGCCGCCCGCCCAGCTGATCTGCACACCAAGAGCGACCTGCTGGACCGCGTCTGGCCCGGCCTGGTGGTGGAAGAAGGCAACCTGCGTGTGCAGATCAACACGCTGCGCCGGCTGCTGGGCGAAGACACCATTGCCACCGTGCCGGGGCGCGGTTACCGCTTCAGTGCCACGGTGCATGCAGAGCCGCAGACTGCGGCGGCCGTGCCCACGTCCCCTGTGGCTACCGCGCCGCCACCCGGCGCCTTGGCAGCGCAGCGCCTGTACGGCCGCGACGCCGACCTGGCCCACCTGCAAGTCAGCCTGCGCAGTGGGCAGGGCTGCGTCACGCTGGTGGGCAGTTCCGGTGTCGGCAAGAGCAGCCTGGCGCGTGTGGCCATGGCCCAGTGGACCACCGCAAGCGACAGAGCCGCCTGGGTCGACCTGGCACCCCTGACGCAGGGCAGCCAGGTGGCCGGTGCCATCGCCCGCGCCCTGGGCGGCCAACTGAGTGAAGGCGACCCGGTGGCGCAGGTGCTGCGCCTGCTGCCGGCAGGTCCGCCATTCCTGCTGGTGCTGGACAACGCCGAGCATCTCATCCAAGCCTGCGCCGATTGGGCCACGCAGCTGCGCGCCGCGGCACCACTGCAGCTGCTGGTGACCAGCCAGCTCCCGCTGGGTGTGGAGGGTGAACAGGTGCTTCGCCTGCAACCACTGCAGGTGGCCGAAGGGGTGGAGGGGCCAGATGCACATGAAGGCGCCCTGGCCCTGCTGATCGCCCGCATTGCCGCGGCGGACAACCGCTTTGAGCTCACGCCCGCATCTCTCCCCCTGCTGGCGGCCCTGTGCCGCCAGTTGGACGGCTTGCCGCTGGCGCTGGAGATGGCTGCCACCCGTGTGCCGCTGATGGGCTTGCAGGCCGTGCACGACGCATTGGCCGAGCGCTTTGCCCTGTTGTCGCGTGGCCGGCGCGACTCTCCTGCCCGCCACCGCAGCCTGATCGGTGCGCTGGACTGGAGCTACGGCTTGCTGGACGTGCAGGAGCAGCGCCTTTTCCGCGCCCTGGGCGTGTTTGCCGGTGGCTTCACGCTGGACATGGCGGTGGGCCTGACCAGCGACGAACACGTGGGGCGCTGGGACACCATCGACGGCCTGGCGACGCTGGTGGAACGGTCGCTGGTCAGCGTCAGCCCCCATGCAAGTGATGGTGAGACACCGCGCTACCGCCTGCTGGAGACCATGCGCGCTTACGCGCTGGAGAAGTTGGCATCGCCCGCACCGGGTGCGCCGGACGAAGGCCCGTCCCTGCGCCAGCGCCATGCGGCGGCGCTGGTGGCGCTGTTCTCTGGCGACAGCACAGAAGCACAGCGCCTGGCCGAGATGGACAACGCCCGCCAGGCTTTTCACTGGGCGCGAGACCACGACCTGGCCATGGCCGCGCAGCTCAGTGCGCGGGTGGCCGAGGTGATCGGTTTCACTGTCTGGCGCCAGGAGGTCACAGACTGGCTGCTGTCACTTCAGCCCACGATGCTTGAAGCACCGGGGCAGGCCCTGCCGTTGCAGACCCAGGGCCGGTGGTGGTCCATGCTGGCCTATGTGCTGGCCGTGCGCCGCGACCCGGCTGCCAGGTTGGCCGCGAAGCAGGCCGCCGCCCTGTGGCAGCAGGTGGGCGACGCGGTCCAGCTGCAGGACGCGCTGGGGCACTGGGTGCGTTCCATCACCGAGCCCGGCGCCGACCTGGACGAAGCCTGCGCCGCTTTGCAGCAGTCAGCCGCAGCCGCAGCCGCAGCCGGTGTGACTTCGCCCAAAGCCGAACTGCGCGTGCACGGCGCGCTGGCCGAAGCGGCCCGCGTGCGTGGCGACCACACCGCCCTGCTGGCCTGCCGCGAACAGGAGCTGCGGCTGGCCCGCGAGGTCGGCTGGAGCGACATGGCCCAGGCGGCCGAGACGAATGTCTGCGCGGCGCTGATCGAACTGGGCCGTCATGCCGAAGCCGCTGCACGTGCGCGGTCCCTGCTGCAGCGCCTGGACGCCGCGGGGGACCGCCACAACGCCAACCTGGCCTGGGCGCTGTACATGCTGGGCGAAGCGCTGCTGCGGCAGCGTTCGTTTGCCGAGGCACGTGCCGTGGTGCCACGCCTGCTGGCCGCGGAGCGGCAGTTCGGCACCCGCATGACGTGGCCGTGGGTGCTGGCCCTGGTGGCAGCGCAGGAACACTTCCAGTCCGCGGGCCGGCTGTTGGGCTACATGAGCCGGCAGCGCGCGGCGCGCAAGGATTCGCCGGACCTGGGTGAGCAGCAGATGCTGGACCGCGTCACCGCCGAAGTGCAGTCCCGTCTGGGCACCGAAACCACCGCGGCACTGGCGGCCGAAGGTTGGAGCCTCAGCGACGAGGCCGCCGCCGCGCTCGCGGTGCGCGAAGCTGACCCGGCCCCTGCCCGCTGAAGGCCGCAGCGCGCGGCCTTACTGCGCCGTCCAGCCGCCGTCCACCGCCCAGGCCACGCCGCGCACGTTGTCGGCACCGGCACTGCACAGGAACACCGCCAGGTCACCCAGCTGTTCCGGCGTGGTGAACTGCAGCGAAGGCTGTTTCTCACCCAGCAGGTCAACCTTGGCTTGCGCAACCGTGATGCCTTCCTTGGCGGCCCGCGCGTCGATCTGCTTCTGCACCAGCGGCGTCAGCACCCAGCCCGGGCAGATGGCGTTGACGGTGACGCCCGTGGTTGCCAGTTCCAACGCGCTGGCCTTGGTGAAACCCACCAGGCCGTGTTTGGCCGCCACGTAAGCGCTCTTGGCCGCGCTGGCCACCAGGCCGTGCGCGCTGGCGACGTTGAGGATGCGGCCCCAGTTCTTGGCACGCATGCCGGGAATCGCCAGCCGGCTGGTGTGGAAGGCGCTGCTCAGGTTGATGGCGATGATGGCGTCCCACTTCTCGACTGGGAAGTCCTCCACGTTGGCCACATGCTGGATGCCGGCGTTGTTGACCAGCACGTCCACGCCGCCAAAACGCTGCGCGGCGAAGGCCATCATGGCTTCGATCTCGGCCGGCTTGCTCATGTCAGCGCCGTGGTAGTCCACGGCCACGCCCAGGTCCGCGAAGGACGCCTTGGCGCCGTCCACGTCACCAAAACCGTTGAGCAGGATGTTGGCGCCCTGGCGTGCCAATGAATGCGCCATGCCCAGGCCGATGCCGCTGGTGGAGCCGGTGACGAGGGCGGTCTTGCCCTTGAGAAGGTCGAGAGTCATGTTGCTGTCCTGGTGGGATGAAAAGACGGTTGATCACGATTGTGCGACCCCGGCGGCGACATGAATCGTTACCCAGCGATACGGCAACGAAAGGACGCCGCCACCACCGGGCCCGACGATGCAGCCATGTTCAACCCCGGTGCTGACGCCATGCAAACAAGCATGCAAGCCGCGCACCACACGAAGGAAACCTGACATGAACTCGCCCAACACACGCACCTGGTTCAAGCCCTGGGTGAAACGCAGCCTGATCGGCCTGGCCGCCATCGGCACCCTGTTTGGCGGCGTCGCCGCGTGGGCCCACCACCGCCATGGCAGCCACTTTGGCTGGCAGTCGGTGAGCGCTGCCGATGTGGCTCCGCTGAAGGCCCGCGTGGTGGAAAAGGTCGGCCGCAAGCTGGACCTGGACGAGACCCAGAAGACCAAGCTCGGCGCCCTGGCCGACCAGCTGCGTGAAGGCCGCAACGCCGTCGTCACCAGCACGCCGGACCCGCGCGCCGACCTGCGCGGCCTGGTGGCCGGCGCCACCTTCGACCGCCGCAAAGCCAACGCCCTGGTGCAGGCGCAGGTGGGCGCGATCAACGCCCAGTCACCCGCGTTGATCAACGCCATGGCCGACTTCTACGACAGCCTGAAGCCCGATCAGCAGGCCAAGCTGCGCGACTTCATGGCCCGCGGCAGGCACCATGGCCAGCGCGGCTGAGCGGGGCCTGCCGGAGCCCCGCGGGGGGTCAAGCAAAGTGGCGCAGCCCCATTTGCTTGAGAGCCCAACGGCCTTGGCCGCCGGCCTGGCTGCCACGGCCCTGGCCCTGCATTCCTCACTGTGGGGCCTGCAGGCCCCGTTGGGGCGCAGCGTGGTGGCGGGTGTCCTGCTGCTGGCCGCGGGCCTGGGGTGGCTGCTGTGGGCGGCCTGGGCACTGCGGCCAGCCGTCTTCACCGACGAAGGCCCGTTCCGCCTGGGCCGCAACCCCATGTACCTGGGCATGGTCACTGCGCTGCTGGGCCTGAGCCTGCTGCTGGGTGTGCCCTTGCTGGCCGCCGCCGCAGGGGCCCTGGCCACCGTGCTGCACCGGGTGCACATCCCGCAAGAGGAATCACAGCTGCGGCGCAGCTTCGGCGGTTGGTACAGTGACTACGCGGCCAGCGTGCGCCGCTGGTTGTAGGCCCACATGACCCGACTGCTCCTGATCGATGACGACGAACAGCTGGGCCCGCCCCTGGCGACCTACTTCAGGCGTTTCGACATTGAACTGCAGCAGGCCACGCGGCCTAGCGTGGGCTTGCAGCGCCTGGCCTCGGGCCGCTTCGACGCCGCCATCCTGGACGTCATGCTGCCCGAGATGGACGGCTTCGAGCTCTGCCGCACGATCCGCAAGGACAGCCGCCTGCCCATCATCATGCTGACCGCGCGCGGCGACGTGATGGACCGTGTGGTGGGGCTGGAGCTGGGTGCTGACGACTACCTGCCCAAGCCCTTCGAGCCGCGTGAACTGCTGGCGCGCATCCAGACGGTGCTGCGGCGCACGGCACCGGTGCCCGAGACGGCGGCGCAGCAGCGCATCTGGCGCTTCGAGGGTCTGGACGTGGACCTGGACCGCCGCAGCGTGCGGCGGCAAGGCGAAGCTGTCGAACTGACCGGCACCGAATTCGAACTGCTGGTGCTGCTGGCCACCACACCCGGCAAGGTGCACAGCCGCGACGACATCTTGAACCGCTTGCGTGGGCAATCGGCCGAAGACATCCACAGCCGCGCGGTGGACATCCTGGTCAGCCGCTTGCGCAAGAAGCTGGAGCCGCTGGACTGCATCCACACGCGGCGCTTCGCCGGCTACCTGTTTGCCGGGGTCCGCGCGTGAAGCGGCGCGTGGTGGATGGTGCCCGGCTGCACCGCTGGCGGTACAGCTTCAAACACAGCATCAAACGCCGCCTGGTCGCGCTGTTCCTGCTGCTGGCCCTGGCCACCGCCTGCATCTTCCTGCTGGGCACGCAGCGCCTGCTGCAGAGCGGCTGGCAGGTTTACGCCAAGCCCTTGGTGGCTGACTACGTGGACCGGCTGGCCGCGGACATCGGCTCACCGCCCAGTGTGGAACGCGCGCAGGCACTGGTGCGGCGGCTGCCGGTGGCCGTGCGCATCGACGGGCCGCTGGTCAACTTTGACAGCCAACCGGCCCGTGACGAGGGCCGATGGCGAGACCGCCATGACGACATGGAGCGCAACTGGGGTCTGCAGCGCACCACGGCCGACGGCCACCGCATTCGCTTTGCGCTGACCGCGCCGCCGGACAGCGAACGGCCGCGCTACATCGGCTGGGCCACCCTGACCGCGCTGCTGCTGCTGACCGGCGCTGCCTACGTCTCGGTCCGCCGCCTGCTGCAGCCGCTGCAAGGCATCACGGCTGGTGTGCAAGCCTACGGCCGCGGCGACTTCAGCCAGCCCATCAGCACACGCAAGAACGACGAGCTGGGTGACCTGGCACAGCAGATCAACCGCATGGCCACCAGCCTGCAGGGCATGCTGGACGCCAAGCGTGCGCTGCTGCTGGCCATCAGCCATGAACTGCGCAGCCCGCTGACCCGTGCCCGTGTCAACGCCGAATTGCTGGACGAAACACCCGAACGCAGCGCGCTGCTGCGCGACCTGGGTGAGATGCGCGACCTCATCAGCACACTGCTGGAAAGCGAACGCCTGGCGCAAGGCCACGCCGCGCTGCAGGCCGAACCCGTGAACCTGGCGGCACTGGCGCGCGAAGCCGCGGCCGAATCCGGCTTGGCGCTGACGCTGCAGCTGGACGAGACCTTGCGGCCCGTGCAGGCCGACCCCATGCGCCTGAAGCTGCTGCTGCGCAACCTGCTGAACAACGTGCAGCGCCACGCGGCGCAGGCTGCACAGCCCGCTGAACTGTTCCTGCGCGTGGAGCCCGACGGCCGCACCGCCCTGGGCGTGCGCGACCACGGCCCCGGCGTGGACGATGCGCAACTGGCCCGCCTGGGCGAGGCCTTCCACCGCCCCGACAGCGCGCGTACACGCACCAGCGGCGGTGTCGGTCTGGGCCTGCACCTGTGCCGGCTGGTAGCCCAGGCGCATGGCGGTGAACTGCGTGTGCAGCACGCCCACCCGGGGCTGGAGGTGGCCATGCTGTGGGCAGCCGTGGCCACGGCAGCTTGAGCGCGGGTTCAGGCGTCGATGATGATGCCTATGCGGCTGATCACCCACTCAGCGCTGGCCGCGCGAAGCATGGCGGCCCAGTCCGGGAACGTGGTGGTCAGGCGGGTGAAGTCGTCCCAGCGCCGCCGCATGTGCGGATCCAGATCAGTCAGAAGGCAGGGATTGAGGCCACTGGCGGTCAGCATGGCATCCACGTTCTGAAAGCGGCTGTGCCGGCTGACAAAGCCGGACGTGAGCAGATCCCCGATCGGAACCAGCTGTTGGTTCAAGTCCTGGGCATCGGAGCACCTTCCTGCCCGCCGCAACGGCGTGGGGTCCTGCAAAGCCTGAACGATTTGCATGTGTTGCCTCGTGAGCGCCGAAGCAGACAGGACGTGTGCTTCGACAGCGCACATCCTCATGCTCCGCGCCACGTGCATCTGTGCGCTGGGGAACTTATGAGCGCTTGCCACCCATGAGGAGAAGAAGGCCTCCGGCCAGGATGGCACCCGCACCCGCCCAGACCGGTATGTTCACGGATTCCTTCTCCTTGACCGACAGTTCGATGGGCCCAAGTTTCACCGCGGTGGTGTCCTTGGTGTAGCTGAAGCCGCCATAGGCCAGCGCCAGCACGCCAGCCACCAGCAGCGTGATCCCGAAGATCTTGAGTGAGTCCATGTGGCTCTCCAACAGTGAGGACACTTCAACGCGGCCCCGGCGGGGCTTCGAAGCGACCACCCTGATTGGAGCGAACCGCACCGAGCCCCGCGGTAGGACAAAGACTCTTGCGCACGTAGGCCAACCGACGCTTCCAGCCACGGGCGTGTCATGTGCCATGCTTGGCAGCCATCCAAAAAAGCACGCTGCCGGAGACACCATGCGAACCCAAGCCCTGCGCCTGCGCGCCAGTTCACTGACCCATTCACCGACCCGTTCAGGGGCCTCTTGGTTGGCCAGCTCCCTGCTGGCCGCCACGGCAGCCCAGGCGGGCGTCACGCGCCTGGTGATCGACGAGGTCAAGCCCCTTGCCGGCGTGCCGGGCCAGACCCTGGCCTATGAGCAGATCTCCGGCCGTGCGTTCGGTGAACTCGACCCAAGCCTGCCCGGCAACGCCCTCATCCAGGACATCGAACTCGGCAAGGACGCAGACGGCCGCGTGCGTTACGTCGCCAGCTTTGTGCTGACCAAGCCGGTGGACATGGCCAAGGCCAGTGGCCTGATGTGGCATGACGTGCCCAACCGCGGCCGGCCCGAACTGGTTGCGCCGGCCGAACGGCAACTGGGCGACGTAGGCCTGGCCAGCGCCTGGCAGGGCGACGACGCGGCCATTGACGCGAACAACGGCACCGCGGTGCGGTCCAGCATGCGTGTGGATGGGCGGCATTTCCTGAAAGTGCCTATCGCCAGAAATGCCGACGGCTCGCCGGTGACCGGCCTGGTCTTCGGCCGCATCGTCAACCGATCCGGGCCGGACTCGCAGCGGCTGATCGTGCAGACCAACCCCGTGCCCTACAGACCGGTCAGCCTGAGCAGCGGCGACGCACGGCTGGTGACACGCGACGCCGAGTCCACCACCGGCGTCGTCACCAACGAAGTGGTGGTGCCGCCCACCGACTGGGCCTGGGCTGCCTGCAGCGCCAGCAACCCTTTCCCCGGCACGCCAGACCCCACGCAAATCTGCCTCAAGGGCGGCTTCAATCCGGCCAAGCTCTACATGGTCACCTTCAAGGCCAAGGACCCCTGGCTGCTGGGCGTGGGCTTCGCGGCCTGGCGTGATGTCGGGCAGTTCTTCAAGACCGCCAGGGCCGACGACATCGGCACGCCCAACCCGGTGGCCGGGCGGCTGAGCCACAGCATCGCGCGTGGCGTGTCGCAGTCCGGCAACTACCTGCGCGGCTGGCTGCACCTGGGCTTCAACCAGGGTGAAAACGGCGCGCAGGTGCATGACGGGCTGTGGCCCATCATCGCCGGCCGGCGCATTGCGCTGAACTTCCGCTGGGCCCAGCCCGACGGCGTGCTGGAGCTGTACCAGGCCGGCAGCGAAGGCCCGCAATGGTGGAGCCCCGCGCCCGACCCGGTGCGTGGTTTACCCAGCGCCGGCATCCTGGACCGCTGCACCGCCAGCAGGACCTGCCCCAGGGTGGTGGAACACTTCGGTTCGGCCGAGGTCTGGGCACTGAAGCTGACGCCTGAATGGGTGGGCACAGACGCCAAGGCAGACCTGCCACTGCCATCCAACGTGCGCCGCTACTACATCGCCAGTTCTTCACACGGCGGCGGCGCCGGTGGCTTCAACAACAGCCTGCCGGGCAAGGGCCTGCCCACCGCGGGCGCCATGTGCCCAGGCAACAACTTCGGCACCGGCACGCTGCCCGCCAACCCGGTGCCGCACGCGCAAGTGGTCAACGCGCTGCGCCTGCACCTTCGCAACTGGGTGATGAAGGGCAGCGAGCCGCCACCCAGCGTCTACCCCACGCTGGCT
>JANOAM010000218.1:0-25692 GCA_031411215.1 Betaproteobacteria bacterium | reverse complement strand
GCGGGCCTGGGCCTCTTGCTGCGCTTGCTGCTGGGTGGCCTGGCCTGTGGTGTCGGCTGTGGGGCTGGGGGGGGTGGAAGGCATGGCATGGCGGCGGTGCGGGCGGGACTGTAGCCCGCCCGCACGCCCACCCTAAGGTTTCACTTGAACTCGATGCGGCTGGCTTCCAGCTTCTTGCGGTCGCTGGACAGCACGCCGTACACGTCAACGCTCTTGCCGTTCGCCAGGTCAGCCACGGTGCCGTTCTTGTAGGTCACCGTGCCGCTGTAAGACACCGTCACCGTGCGCAGCAGAAAGGTCTTGGCGGTGGTGTCCAGCGCACTCAGCGCGCCGTGCAATTCCAGCGGCCGCTTGCCACCGGCGCTGGGCTTGTCGTCCAGTTCCACCTGGGTGGCCACCAGCGTGCCGCTGGCGTTGGTGGTGCCGGTGACTTCCACGCGGGCGCCCAGTGCGATGGCTGTCGTGCCGTCGGGGAAGGTGGCCGCGCTGGCGTCCACCTTCACGCCGCCGATCTCGAAGGCCGCGCTGGACGTGAAGGCGGTGATCACGCCTTCGATGTGGGTGTCGGTGCTGCCGGTGCCGGTGCTGCCGGGCACGCGCTTGTCGCCGCGCAGGGCGGTGGCCACCCAGCTGCTGCCGCTTTGCACGGTGTTCAGCTTGGCGCGCACGATGACGCCGTTGGCCAAGGTGCTGGGCACGTCGGCAGCGGCCAGGCCGGCGTAGGAAATGGTGGCCGCGCCCATGGTGAAGGTCTTGGCCGTGGTGTCCAGCGCGGCCACCGTGCCGCGCAGGTGGTAGCTGGTGGCGGCCGTGGCGCTTTCGACGCGCGTGGCGGTGATCTGGCCCGCCGTGGTGCCGGCCGTGCCGTGCACTTCCAGCACGGTTCCCACCAGCGCCTGCGTCAGGCCGGTGGCGATGCTGCTGTCGAAGACCGTGCTGGCGTTGACCGTGATGGTCTGGCCCAGCACCACCATCGTCTGCGCGGCGGTGTCCACGCTGGCGACCTTGCCCAGCACCTCGTCAGACAGGTGGAAGCGGGACGCCACGGCCGTGTTGCCGCTGCGGTCCACGGCGCCGGCGTCCACCGTCACCATGCTGCCCAGACCCAGCTTGGTCATCGGCAAGGCGCTGCCGTCGGCATCGACCACCGTGGCCTTGCTGTCGTCGTAGCGCACGCCACCGACGATGACCGAACCGAAGCCCGAGACCACGCCCTGGGCGTAGCTGACAGCGGCCGTTGGGGTGGCGGCCGCAACGGGGGCTTCACTGCTGCCACCGCCACCGCAGGCGGCGAGCAGGGCGGCGGCGCCCACCGTGAGGGCCAGGGTCAGCTGCAAGGAAGAAATCACGGGCTTGCGGGACGTGCAGGTCAAGCGGGTCATAGGGGTCTCCATCGAACAGGCCTTCATCATAAATGGAGTTTTTGCACATTTGTTGATCCAGGTGTTTCGAAATGCGGCATCCGACACCGTCATCTGTATAAAGACACAGTTCACCCGCCCGCACCCGCCCTCCCCCCGACTCCGCCCACCCATGCCGCCCCGCCGCTGGATCGCCCACCTCGACATGGACGCCTTTTACGCGTCGGTCGAACTGCTGCGCTACCCCGACCTGGCCGGGCAGGCCGTGGTCATCGGCGGCGGCCGGCGCCACCAGCCGGTGCTGCAGCCCGACGGCACGCGGCGCTACGCCACCCTGGCCGGCTACACCGGGCGCGGCGTGGTCACCACGGCCACCTACCCGGCGCGCGACCTGGGCGTGCATTCCGGCCTGGGCTTGATGAAAGCCGCGCAGCGCGCGCCCGAGGCCATCCTGCTGCCGATGGACTTCGACGCCTACCGCCGCTATTCGCGCCTGTTCAAGGCCGCCGTGGCCGAGGTGGCGCCGGTCATCGTAGACCGCGGTATCGACGAGATCTACATCGACCTGAGCGACGTGCCCGGCGCGCAGGACAGCCTGGCCCACGACCCGGCCGGCGGCGTGCGCGCGGTGGCGCAGGAGATCCGCAACACCGTGAAGCGCGCGACGGGGCTGTCGTGCTCCATCGGCGTGACGCCGAACAAGCTGCTGTCCAAGATGGCCAGCGAACTCGACAAGCCCGACGGGCTGACGGTGCTGACGCTGGACGAAGTGCCGGCGCGCATCTGGCCGCTGCCGGTGCGCACCATCAACGGCATAGGCCCCAAGGCCGGCAACAAGCTGGCCGACCTGGGGCTGCGCACCATCGGCCAACTGGCGGCGCGCGACCGCGCCTGGCTGGTCGAACACTTCGGCCGCAGTTACGGCCGCTGGCTCTTCGACGCTGCGCACGGCATCGACGACCGGCCGCTGGTGACGCACAGCGAACCGGTGTCGATGAGCCGCGAAACCACCTTCGAGCGCGACCTGCACGCCGTGCGTGACCGCGCCGAGCTGACGCGCATCTTCAGCGACCTGGCGGCGCAGGTGGCCACCGACCTGCAGCGCAAGGGCTACGCCGGCCGCACCATCGGCATCAAGCTGCGCTTCGACGACTTCAAGACCGTGACGCGCGACCTGACGCTGCCGGCGGCGGTGGCCGACGCCGAGGCCATCCGCCACGCCGCCGGCCTGTGCCTGAAGCGCGTGGACCTGAGCCGCCGCCTGCGCCTGCTGGGCGTGCGCGCCGGCGGGCTGGTGCGGGTGTAGGGCTGCGGCCTATCATCGTTCGCATGAAGACACACACCCTCGCGGGCCTGGCCGCCCTGCTGTTCACCGCGGCCGGCGCCTGGGCCGGCACTGTGCAGATGACCGTGCTGACCGCCGAGGGCCGCTTCGCGCCCGACACGGTGGTGCTGGTGCAGCCCACGGCCACCTGGGCGCCACAACCGCTGCCGCCTGCGGCCGTCATCGAGCAGCAGGACATCCGCTTCGCGCCCTACGTGACGGTGGTGCCTATCCGCAGCAAGGTGCGCTTCGTCAACAAGGACCGCTTCGCGCACCACATCCGCAGCATGCCCACCGGCCCGCTGGGGTCGGTGCCCCCGGTCACCGACTTCGAATTGCGCCTGGCCGCGGTGAGCGGCAGCCGGGAGACCAGCGCCGAGGTGCAGCTGGACAACGCCGGTGCCATCCAGCTGGGCTGCCATTTGCACGGCTCCATGCGCGGCCACGTCTACGTCAGCGCCACGCCCTGGGCCGTGGTGACGGACGAACAAGGCCGGGCGACGCTGGACGTGCCTGACGGGCCAGGCGAACTGATGTTGTGGCACCCCGACCAGGTCGTCGACCAAGCGGCCAAGCCGCTGCAAGCCGAAGGCACGGTGTCGTCCAGCCCGGCGCTGAACTTCTCACCCAGGAAACGCACGCCGCCGCGGGCAGCGCCGCCATCCGAATACGGGCAATCTGGCCCGGGGTGAGCAGCCCGCTGCGCCTGCCCGACCTGGCGATCTGGTGACGGCCTCGGCAGCCGCACGAGAATGCGCGCCCAGGAGACTTGAACCATGACCGTCATCACCACCATCGAAGACCTGCGCCAGCTGCACCAGAAGCGCGTGCCCAGGATGTTCTACGACTACGCCGACAGCGGCAGCTGGACCGAAGGCACGTACCGCGCCAACGAAAGCGAATTCCACAAGATCAAGCTGCGCCAGCGCGTGGCAGTGAACATGGAAAACCGCAGCACCACGACGACGATGGTTGGTCAAACCGTGAAGATGCCCGTCAGCATCGCACCCGTGGGCCTGACCGGCATGCAGCATGCCGACGGTGAGATCCTGGCCGCGCGTGCGGCCGAGAAATTCGGCATCCCCTTCACGCTGTCCACGATGAGCATCTGCAGCATCGAGGACATTGCCGAGAACACCTCTGCGCCTTTCTGGTTCCAGCTCTACATGATGCGCGACCGTGACGCCATGGCACGCATGATCGACCGCTGCAAGGCCGCCAAGTGCAGCGCCTTGGTGCTGACGCTGGACCTGCAGGTCATTGGCCAGCGCCACAAGGACCTGAAGAACAAGCTGCGCGCGTCGGTCATCCCCTCGCTGGGCAACATGCTCAACATCGCGACCAAGCCACGCTGGGTGCTGGGCATGATGGGCACGCGCCGCCACACCTTCCGCAACTTGGTGGGCCACGTGAAAGGCGTCAGCGACATGTCGTCTCTGGCCGCGTGGACCAACGAGCAGTTCGACCCCACGCTGTCGTGGGCAGACGTGGCCTGGGTCAAGGAACGCTGGGGCGGCAAGCTGATCCTGAAGGGCATCATGGAAGTGGAAGACGCGCTGCTGGCCGTGAAGGCCGGTGCGGACGCCATCGTGGTCAGCAACCATGGCGGGCGGCAGCTGGACGGCGCGCCGGCCAGCATCGAAGCGCTGCCCGCCATCGTGGCCGCCGTGGGCGCGGTGGGCGGTCAAACCGAGGTCTGGATGGACGGCGGCATCCGCAGCGGCCAGGACGTGCTGAAGGCCTGGGCCCTGGGCGCGCGCGGCACGATGATCGGCCGCGCCATGGTCTACGGCCTGGGCGCGATGGGTGAGGCTGGCGTGACCAAGGCGCTGCAGATCATCCACAAGGAACTGGACGTCACCATGGCCTTCTGCGGCCACACCAACATCCAGGCCGTGGACCGCGGCATCCTGCGGCCGGGGACCTTCCCTACCTGACGTTGAGCTTGAAGGCGATCATCGCCCGCAGCTTGTTCGGCAGCACGGGCTTGATGAGCAAATGGAAGTCCTGGTCCACGGCCTCGTCTTCGTGGCCGCCCAGGCTGCTGCCGGTGACGACGATGGCCGGCAGCTTGTGCCCTGCCCAGTGGCCGCGGATGCGCTTCAGCGCATCTACACCGGTGCGGCCCTGGGGCAGTCGGTAGTCCACCAGCAGCAGATCGGGTGCCATGGTCTCGTCGGCCAGCGCCAGCCAGGGTTCCAGCGCGGCCACGGTGTCGAAGGCCGTGACGCTGGCGCCCCAGGCCTGCAACAACACCACCAGGCCTTCTCGCACCGCCGCCTCGTCTTCCAGCACCACGATGTGCCGGCCCTCCAACGTCAGGCCCAGTGGTGCCTTCACACCTCTGGACAAACCGCCGTCGATGGTGCGTGGCGCCTTGCCCACGGGCACTTCCAGCGAAAACACCGTGCCATGCCCGACTCTTGAGCGCACGGATATCGGCGCATCCATCAAACCGCCCAGACGCCTGACGATGGCCAGCCCCAGCCCCAGGCCCTTGCGGTGGTGCGCCTCCAGCGGGCGGTTGCTCTGGGCCTGGAAAAATTCGTCAAATATGCGCGGCAGGTTGGCTTCAGAGATGCCGATGCCGCTGTCCCACACCTGCACCAGCAGGCGCCCGTTGCGTGGGCGGCAGCTCACCAGCACACCACCGTCGTCGGTGTAGCGGATGGCGTTGCTGACCAGGTTGCGCAGCACCCGCTCCAGCAGCACCGGGTCGGCATGGGCGATGTGCGCGTCACCGCGAAAGCTCAGCATCAGGCCCTTCTCGAAGGCCGTGGGCTCGAAGTGCAGGCGCAGGCGGCCGAAGAGGTCACGCAGGCGCACCGGCGCCGGGTTCACGTCGACACCGCCGGTGTCGATGCGCGTGATGTCCAGCAACTCGCCGAACAGACCTTCCAGCGCGTCCACGCTTTCGTTGATGCTGTTGACCAGCTTGGCCACCTCGGGCTCGTGCGTGCGCTGGCGCAGGGCTTCGGCGAACAGGCCCATGGCGTGCAGCGGCTGGCGCAGGTCGTGGCTCGCGGCGGCAAAGAACTGCGTCTTGGCGCGGTTGGCAGCCTCGGCAGCGCGGCGGGCTTCTTCGGCTGTGCGGCGCGCGTCTTCGGTGACGCTCATTTCCTGGCGCAACCGGCCAGCCAATTCGTCCGTGCGCGCCTTCAGGCTGATGGCTTGGCCCAAAGCGCTGCCGTAGGTGCGCGCCATCAGCACGGTGATGCAGAACAGCAGCGTCAAGATGAAGGCCAGCTGCAGGTGCCACTCTTGCGCCGTGTCGCTGGCAATGCGCACGATGGTCGGCGTCAGCACCAGGGCCAGGAAGGCCAGGAAGACACGGCTCTGCGTGGCCAGCAGCTGCACCGACCCCAGGCAGTAGGAATAGACGATGAGGATCAGGCTCACTGCGTGGTACGGCGTGCCCAGGCCCCAGAACAGCCACACCGCCACGCCCCACAGCGCGCCCATGCTGAGCACCAGGATCTTCCAGCTGGTGCGCCAGGCGCGCAGCAGGTCGCTGTGGGCTTCTTTCTGGCGCAGGAAACGCACGTAGTGCGCAAGGCGCAACAGCCACAGCGTCAGGCCCACACCCAGCCAGCCGAGCATGTGCGCGGTAGGCGCGTGCGAACTGAAGATGGCCGCTATCAGCGCCATGCCGATGGCGTTGCCGGCCAGCGTGGCAGGCGTCTGCACGTAGAGCGCGCGGATGTGATCGACGTCGCCGCGTGCGCGCGGCGGCAGTTGCATCACGGCGGCGGACGCAGCCTGGGTCTCGTCGGGGATGGCAGCTGAATCCGGCTCGCCCGCAGTGACGCTCATGGCCTAGGGCCGGCCGCCGAATTGCCCACCCGGCCGCCAGGAGAAGCCGCCCTGACCCTGCGTCATCTGGCTCACCGCCAGCACGGCCTGGGTGCGTGAACTGACACCCAGCGCACGCAGCACGGCGGCCACGTGGTCCTTCACCGTTTCCACACTCAAGTTCAGCTGGCGTGCGATGAGCTTGTTGGGCAGGCCCTGCAGCAGCAGGCTCAGCACCTCACCCTGGCGCGGCGTGAGGCCGATGTCCTTCATGCTGGGCGTCTTCTGGTGCGGTTCAGCCTGGGCGTGCGGGCCCAGCTGGCCGGGCATGGTGTCGCCCGTGGGCCGCATGACCCCGGGCACGGTGTCGCCACCGCCCAGGCCCTTGCCGAATTCCAGGCCCAGCATGTGCGGCGGCACGTACATGGAGCCGGTCATCACGATGCGCAGCGCCTCATGCAATTCACCGTGGCTGGACTTCTTGGGCACGAAGCCCATGGCGCCGCTGTCGATGGCGCGGATCACGTCGCTGGTGCGTTCCGACGCCGACACCACCACCACCGGCACCGCGGGGTAGTTGCCGCGGAACTCCACCAACACGTCAAAACCATCGGCGTCGCCCAGCGCCAGGTCCAGCAGCACCAGGTCGAAATCGGGGTCGGCCTGCAGCGTGGCACGCGCGGCGGCGGCGCTGTCGGTGCCCACCACCGTGGTGTCGCTGCCTATGCTCTGGATCACTGTCTGCAACGCGGACAGCACCAGCGGGTGGTCGTCAACCAGCAGCACCTTCATGGCTCGTCACCTCGGTCGTGTTTCGGGGCATTGTGGCCAGCGGACCTGCACAGCCCACACCCACCTTTGGGGGGTATTTCGCACCTGCGGAAAGCCGTCAGACGAAGCGGCGCGACACCGTCTCCGCCACGCAGGCGGGCTTGGGCGCACCTTCGAGTTCGATGGTGGCTTGCACCGTCATCTGCGCGCCGCCGTCCAGCGGTTCGTAGCCCAACAGCTTGAACTGCGCCCGCACACGGCTGCCCACCTTCACCGGCGTCATGAAGCGCACCCGGTTCAGGCCGTAGTTGACGCCCATGCGCACGTCGTCAATGGCAAAGCCGCTCTCGAACAGCATGGGCAACAAGCTCAGCGTCAGAAAGCCATGCGCGATGGGTGCGCCAAAGGGTCCGGCTGCAGCGCGCACCGGGTCGACGTGGATCCACTGGTGGTCGCCGGTGGCTTCGGCGAACTGGTTGATGCGGTTCTGCTCGACAGCGACCCAGTCGCTGGTGCCGATGTCCTGGCCCACCAGCTGGGCCATGTCGGCCAGGTGCGGATAACGTTTCATGCGGTAGGTATCCGTGTTGTGTTCAGGCCTGCAGCCAGGCTTGCAAAGGCACCCATTGCTCCAGGTCGCGTTCAACGCGGCTGCGTGCCACGTCAAACAGCGTCAGGCCGTGCGCGGCCAACTGCACGTAGTTCTGCGTGTCGCGCAGCCAGGCCACCACGGGCACCGGCACGGTGGCCAGGTAGGCGTGCAGCTGTTCGTTGGCGCGGGTGTGTTCACGCACGCGCATGCCCACCAGGCCGAACTTGACCTCGTGTCCACGCTTGTGGGCACGCAGCTCCTGCACGAAGTTGTGTGTGGCCTGGATGTCGAACAGGCTGGGCTGCAGCGGAATGAGCATGCGGTCGGCGATCTTCATCACCGAGTCCAGCCGCTTGCCATGCAGGCCGGCGGGTGTGTCCAGCACCACGTGGGTCGTGCCCTTGGGTGGGCGCACGACCTCGTCTTCGGAGATGTCCCAGGTGCTGATGGACGACGCCGCCGGCGGGCGAATCGCAAGCCACTGGCGTGCCGACTGCTGGCGGTCGACGTCACCCAGCATCACCCGGTGCCCGGCGGCGGCCAGACAGCCGGCCAGGTTGGTGGCCAGGGTGCTCTTGCCGACCCCACCCTTGGGGTTGGCAACCACGATGACGGGCATGGCTCTTTCCTCTCCCAGTTTTGCAGGTATGGTAGCCGCGCCAAGCAGCGCCCCCCAACGGGGAGAACCCACGCAAGCCGCCCGCAAGTCCCACGCAAGCCCATGGCCGAGATCCTTGTCATTGCCGCCCATCCGCAGATGGACCATTCCCGCAGCACGCGTGCGCTGATGGAAGCCGCCGCGCGGCTGGACCCGGCGCGGGTGCAGGTGCGTGACCTCTACGCGCTGTACCCGGACTACTGGATCAACGTGCCCGCGGAACAGGCCGCGCTGGCCGAAGCCAGGTTGCTGGTGTGGCTGCACCCGGTGCACTGGTATTCGATGACGCCGCTGCTCAAGCTGTGGCTGGACGAGGTCTTCAGCTTCGGCTGGGCCTACGGCCCCGGCACCCACGCGCTGGAGGGCAAGGACCTGTGGCTGGCCGCGTCCACCGGCGGGCCCGGCAGCTCCTACCGGCCCGATGGCTACAACCGCTACTTCTTCGACGCCTTCCTGCACCCCTACGAGCAGACGGCTGCGCTGGCCCACATGCGCTGGTTGCCACCACTGGTGCTGCATGGCGCGCACCACGCGGGCGAGCAGGAATTGGCGGCCCATGCCGCGCTTTTCACCGACCGGCTGCAGACCTGGCCGCATTGGCCAGAACTGGCCGACGTCGAAGCCGATGCCAGTTGCGAAGTACCCGCCGACGCCCGCCCCCAAGAGACCGTCTGAGCATGGAACACGGCACTGCCTGGTTGCAAAGCAGCCTCGTCTACCTGGGCGCAGCCGTGCTCGCGGTGCCGCTGGCGCGCCTGCTGGGGCTGGGTTCCATCATCGGCTACCTGGGCGCCGGTATCGTCATCGGCCCCTGGGGTCTGAAGCTGGTGACCGACACGCAGGACATCCTGCACTTCGCCGAATTCGGCGTGGTGCTGATGCTGTTCCTGGTGGGGCTGGAACTGGAACCGCGGCGGCTGTGGTCCTTGCGCCGGCCCATCTTCGGCTGGGGCAGCGTGCAGCTGTTCGGTTCGGCCGCGCTGATCACCGGTGTGGGCGTGCTGGTGGGTGTGGACTGGCGGCTGGCCCTGGTCGCCGGCCTCGGCCTGGGCATGAGTTCCACCGCCATCGGCCTGGGTGTGCTCAACGAACGCAACCTCATGGGCACCACCGCCGGCAGCAGCGTGCTGAGCGTGGCGCTGCTGCAGGACATCGCGGCCATTCCCATCCTTGCCATCATCCCGCTGCTGTTGGTTGACAGTGCGGCCGACGGTGCCGCCGGGCACGCAGGCGGCGGCTGGCTGGGTGCCGCCAAGGCACTGGGTGTGATCGCCGCCATCATCCTGGGCGGCCGCCTGTTGCTGCGCCCGGCCTTGCGCTGGATTGCCGGCAGCGACACCCCCGAGATCTTCACCGCGGCCGCGCTGCTGCTGGTGGTGGCCACCGCCGCGCTGATGCAGAGCGTGGGCCTCAGCATGGCGCTGGGCGCCTTCCTGGCCGGCGTGCTGCTGGCGGAAAGCGAATACCGGCGCGAACTGGAAACCGACCTGGAGCCCTTCAAGGGCCTGCTGCTGGGCCTGTTCTTCATTGCCGTGGGCATGAGCATCGACTTTGCCGTGGTGCTGGCCCAGCCCGGCGTGGTGGCGCTGGTGGTGCTGGGCTTCCTGGTCGTCAAGGCCCTGGTGCTGGCCGGCATGGCGCGTGCGATGCCGGTGCCGCTGGCCGAGGCGCCGGTCTTCGCCATCCTGTTGGCCCAGGGCGGTGAGTTCGGTTTCGTGGTGTTCCAGGCGGCGCAGGGCGCGGGTGTGATCGCTGCGCAGACCTCGTCCCTGCTTGTGGCGGCCGTGGCGCTGTCCATGCTGCTGACGCCGCTGCTGTTGTTGCTGACCGACCGCTTCCTTGCGCCGCGGCTGGCCGCGCGTGCGCAGGGCGAGAAACCGGCCGAGATTGCCGAAGAGCAGCACGCGCCGGTCATCATCTGCGGCTTCGGCCGCTATGGGCAGATCGTCGGCCGGCTGATCAACGCCAGCGGCTTCTCGGCCACGGTGCTGGACCATTCCGCCGAAGGTGTGGCCGGCATCCGCCGCTTCGGCTGGCCGGCCTTTTATGGCGACGCGACAAGGCTGGACCTGCTGCGGGTGGCCGGTGCGGACCAGGCCAAGGTCATCGTGGTGGCCATAGACGATGTCGAGCAGAGCCTGGCCGTGGTGGACCTGGCGCGTGAACACTTCCCGCAGGCCACGCTGGTGGCCCGGGCGCGCAACGTGACGCACTGGTACGGCCTGCATGAACGAGGCGTGCAATACATCGAACGCGAGACGCTGGATTCGGCGCTGATGTCCGGCCGCAGCGTACTGGAACTGATGGGCCTGGAGCCGCACACGGCCCGCAACGCCGCCCTGCGCTTCCGCCAGCACAGCATCGACATGCTGCACCAGATGGCGCCACACCAGGGCGACGAGAAAAAGCTCATCGCCGTGGCCACGCAGGGCCGGCGTGAACTGGAAGAGCTCTGGTCGCGCGAACGGGCGCAGCGCTGGACCCAGAAAGCCAGCCGCGGCGAAGGCTTCCGCGCCGACGGCGAAGGTCGCGAACGCGAGTGAAGAGGGGCCCGGACAGGCCACCCCTCACGCCGGGGGTCCGCAAGTAGTACCCCCTACGGCAACCCGTTTACAAGTCTTTACAGTTCACGCAAATCACTCACTGAACCGGACAGGCGCTCTTCGCGCGGCCGGACCCTCGGCCCGTGGCGATCTTCCAGCCTGTCATTGCTGTTGCCGGCGCGCGCGTGCGCGCGCTGTCACCCACCACCCAGCTGGTGCTGCTGCTGTTGGCCCACACGCTGCTGTGGACCTGGGTGGGTGTCAGTTCGCGGTCCAATTTCGACGCGCCTGGCGACATGGTCGAGGCCTATGCCTGGGCCCAGGGCTGGCAGTGGGGCTACTACAAACACCCGCCGCTGTCGGCCTGGGTGGCCGGTCTGTGGTTTAGCGTGGTGCCGGAATCGCACTGGGGTTACTCGCTGCTGGCGGCCGTCAACGGCGCCCTGGGCCTGGCCGGCCTGGCCGTGCTGGCACGGGAGTTCCTGCCGCGCAACTGGATCCTGCTGACCGTGGCCCTGGCTTCGCTGGCACCCGGTGTCACCAGCCTGGCCATGCGCTTCAACGCCAATTCGGTGCTGATCTCGTCCTGGCCCTGGGCGCTGGCGCTCAGCGTGCGGCTCATGCGCACCGGCCGCACCCGCGACGCCGTGCTGTGCGGCCTGGTCTGGGCCGCCGCCCTGCTGGGCAAATACTTCTCCGGCGCCCTCTTGCTGTCGGTGCTGGCCACAGCCCTCTGGCTGCCGCACTGGCGCATCAAGCTGCTGCGGCCACCGGTGTTGACGGCCGTGGCCGTGTTCCTGCTGTGCATGGCACCGCACCTGGCTTGGCTGTTGGCGCAAACGCAGGGCCCGCTGCAGTACGCGCAGGCCGCCACGGGCCATGAAAGCCGCGGCGAGTCTCTGATGCGGGCGCTGAGCTTTGCGCTGGCCCAGGCTGTGTTCCCGCTGCTGGCCTTCGTGGCCATGTTCCGGTCCCTGGCCGGCCCGCGCCGGCTGCAAGCCTTCCTGCAGGCGGCCACGTCACCCCTGCGGCCACGCAACGAAGCCGTGTGGCTGCTGGCGGTGCTGCCCATCGTGGCCACCATGCTGGGCACGGTGTTGGTCGGCGCGCGCACAGCCTCGGTCTGGGGCCTGGGCATGGCGGCCGGGCTGGCCCTGCTGGCCGCGTACCGTGCGCGGGAAGCCGGCGCCGAAGTCGACACGACGCGCATGTGGCGCACGCTGCTCACGATCTGGCTGCTGGTGGCTACCCTGTCGCCGCTGTGGTGGTACGCCCGGGCGCGGCTGGAAACGCCCGCCGTCACCGAGCCACGTGAGGAACTGGCGGTGGAAGTGCAGCGCCTGTGGCGTGCGCAGACCGGATCGGCGCTGTCCTGGGTGGCCGGCACGCGTGCGCTGGCCGCGTCCACGGCCTTCTACGCCGACGACCACCCGGGCTACTGGAGCCTGTGGAATGCCAGCGTCGAAACACCTTGGGTGAACAGCGCGGACGTGCTGGACGACGGCGGCGTCATCGTCTGCGACACCGCAGACACCGACTGCCAGCGCCTGGCCGAAGCCTGGTCGGCCGACCGGCGTGAAGTGCGCGTGGCCAAGTCCGCACGCGGCTTTGACTTCCCTGCCAAGGCCTACGTGGTCTACCTGATACCCGCGCAAGCGGCGATCAGCCTGCCCTGAGCAACCGTCCCGGGCCACGATGAACGCCGCCGCCTTCCCCGCCTTGATGGGCCGAGCCGGTGCCACGCCCAGCATCAGCTGCGTGCTGCCCTGCTACAACGAGGCCCGCAACCTGCCCGCCCTGCTGAGCGCACTGCGCCCGGTGCTGGCCGCGCTGAGCCCAAGCTGGGAGATCGTGCTGGTGGACGACGGCAGCCGCGACGAGACGGCCGCCGTCGTCCAGCCCTTCGTGGCCGAAGGCGGTGTGCGGTTCCTTTCGCTGTCACGCAACTTCGGCAAGGAAGCCGCGCTGTCGGCCGGCCTGGATCATGCGCGCGGCGACGTGGTCATCATGCTGGACGCCGACGGCCAGCACCCGCTGGACCTGCTGCCACGCATGCTGGACGGCTGGCGCCGTGGCGCCGACACCGTGTGCGCCGTGCGCGAGACGCGGGAAGACGAGTCCTGGGCCAAGCGCCAAGGCACCGCGCTCTTCTACCGCATCGTCAACGCGGGCTCGCCTCTGCCGATACCACGCGACGCCGGTGACTTCCGCCTGATGGACCGCTGTGTGGTCGACGCGCTGCTGGCCCTGCCCGAGCGCAACCGCTTCCTGAAAGGCCTGTACGCCTGGGTCGGCTTCCGCACGGTGTTCCTGCCCTACACACCCGCAGCGCGCGCAGGCGGACGCAGCAGCTTTTCCTTTACACGCCTGCTGGCGCTGGCGCTCACCGGGTTGACGGCTTTTTCGTCACTGCCGCTGCGCCTGTGGGGCGGCCTGGGCGCGGCGGTGGCGCTGGCGGCCATGGGCTATGGCCTCTTCATCGTCGTCGAACACTTCGTCTCCGGCAACCCGGTGCCAGGCTGGCCCACGGTGGTGGTGAGCCTGATGTTCTTCAGCGGCGTGCAGCTGCTGTCCATAGGCATCCTGGGCGAATACATAGGCCGCATCTTCACCGAGGTGAAGCGCCGCCCCATCTACCTGCTGCGTGACGACCAAGGACAGGGACTCGGCGACGACCGGGCCGCCCATACGCAAAGGGCTCAGGCCCAAGTCCGGTCCCGGGCCCAGGCCCTGCAATGAAGCCGCTGGTGCTGTGCGCGGACGACTTTGGTCAGTCCGCGGCGATCGACGAAGGCATCCTCGCCCTGGTGGCGCAAGGCCGGCTGAGCGCCGTGTCCTGCATGGTCAACGGCCCCGCCTGGGCCGCCGATGCACCACGGCTGATGGCACTGCCCGCCGTGCAGCAAGCGCAGGTCAGCGTGGGCCTGCACCTGAACCTCAGTGAGGGCCGTCCAGTGTCGGCGGCGCTGGCCCGTGAGTGGCCGCAATGCCCGCCGCTGCCGCGCCTGATCGCGCTGGCGCACCTGCGCCGGCTGCCGGCTGCCGCCTGGCAGGACGAGCCCGGCGCCCAATGGGCGCTGTTCCAGCAACACGCCGGCAGGCAGCCTGATCACCTGGACGGCCACCAGCATGTACACCACCTGCCCCGCCTGCGTGACTGGGTGCTGGCGCAACAGGGCAGGCACCCGGCCCTGCGGGTGCGCGACACGGGCACGGTCGCGGGCCCCGGCTTTTTGCTCAAACGCGCGCTGATTGCCGGCACCGGCGGCCGCACGCTGAGCCGCCAGCTGCAAGCGCGCAGCGCCGCGCAGAACCGCGTGCTGCTGGGCGCCTACGACTTTGTGCTGCAGGACTACCGCGCCTGCATGCAGGCCTGGCTGACCCAGGTCCCGGCCGAGGGCGCGCTGCTGTTCTGCCACCCCGGCATGGCAGGGCCCGAACCCGACGCCATCGCCGCCGCCCGCTTGCGCGAGCACGCCTACCTGGCCGGCGACGCCTTTGTGCAGGACCTGCAGGCCGCGGGCGTGTCTCTCAGCCCCCGAACGTCCAGCGCCGGTTGACCGCAAAGGTGCCCAGCATCACCAACAGCGTGGCGACCGCCTGCGCCAGCAGGTAGTGCAGCCCCAGCGCCACACCGGCGCCGACGACGGCCATGCCCGCCAGCGCGCCCACGGCGGCCGTGCTCATGAAACGCCACCAGGCCGGCCACCCTGCACCGCGGTGCGCGAAGGTGAACTGGCGGTTGCCCACGAAGGCCAGTTGCGCACCGAGCACTGCGCCCACGCCTGACGCCAGCCAGGCTGGCACCCGCGCCACTTCCACCAGCGCCGCCAGCGTCAGCCAGTGCGCGGCCGTGGCCGCGGCGCCGACAGCGGCATAACGCATCAATGACGCAGACAATTTCACGCCAGCGCTCACATCGGCCCAGCCGTCACTTCACCCCGTCCCACAGCAGCTTGACGCCCGTCAAGAACATGCCCGCGTAGGCCAGCCGGTAGAACCAGGTCGGGTCGACGCGCCGCACCAGCCACACGCCGGCCCACACGCCCAGCGGCGCCAGCGGCACCAGCAACAGGGACGTGAACAGGTTGCGCAGGTCCAGGAAGCCCAGCGCCGCGTAGGGCACCACCTTCACGGCATTGATGACGCCGAAGTAGACCGCCATGGTGCTGGCCATGATGCGCGGCTCCATCCTCATGGGTATCAGGTAGGCCATGATGGGCGGCCCACCCGCATGCGCCACGAAGCTGGTGAAGCCCGACGCGGTGGCGCAGCTGCGGCCGACCCAGGGCCGGGCCGGCGAGCCGTCACGGCGCGGCGGGAAGAACAGGCGCTGCGCCAGGAAGCCCAACGTCAGCACCCCCAGCAGCCCAGCCACCGCCTTGGCCGACAGCAGCCCGAACAGCACGCTGCCCACGCCCACGCCCAGCACGCCCCAGGGCAACAACTGGCGCAACAGGTGCGGGTCACGGTCGCGCCACATCTGCTGCAGGCCCGTCACGTCCATCACCATCAGGAGCGGCAGCATGATGGCCGCAGCCTGCGGCGCGGGCAGCGTCAGCGCCATCAGCGGCGTGGCCAGCGAGCCGAAGCCCGCGGCAAAACCGCTCTTGGACAGGCCGGTGATCAGCACCGCCGGGATCGCCACCGCATAGAACAGCGGATCAACAACGACGGGCCAGCCTTCAAGCAAGGCGGCAGGCCTCGTCGAAGCTCAGACGCGGGCTGCGCGCCAGCACCTTGGCCGGGTTGCCGTGGCCCAGCGTGCTGATGAAGTTGGTCTTCACCGTGGTGCCGGCCCAGACCAGTTCGTCCACCTTGGCCGGGTCGAAACCGCTCATGGGTCCGCAGCCCAGGCCCAGGGCGCGCGCGGCCATGATCAGGTAGCCGCCTTGCAGGCTGCTGTTGCGGAAGGCTGTGGCCTGGATCATGTCCGGCTTGCCCACGAACCAGCTGCGCGCGTCGGTGTGCGGGAACAGCTGGGGCAGCTTTTCGTGGAACGCCATGTCCATGCCGATGACCACGGTCACCGGCGCTTCGCGCACCTTCTGCTGGTTGCCCGGGGCCACCGCGGCAGCCAGCTTGTCCTTCATCTCGGCCGAACGAACAAAGACAAAACGCGCCGGGCTGCAGTTGGCGGACGTGGGGCCCCACTTGAGCAGGTCGTACAGCGCTTGCAGTTGTGTGTCGGGCACGGGCTGGTCCAGGTAGCCGTTCTGCGTGCGGGCTTCGGTGAAAAGCTGTTCGGTGGAGATGTTCATGGGGCCTTGGGGAGTGGGACGACAAAAGTCAGAACAAGAAACTCAGCAGACAATTGTCTGGTGTTCCAACCTTCCCAGAACGACGTCAGGCGATTCTTCTGCGCCGCCTACAGCCGCAGGCTTGCAGGTCTGCCGCTGGACGCCATGCAGGCCCTGGTGGCGCGCTGGATTGACGAACACCCGGAGTACCACGCCGACCTGGCCGACGAGGCCGCCGCGCTGGAAGCCGTCTACACGGTGGAAGAAGGCCGCACCAACCCCTTCCTGCACCTCAGCATGCACCTGACGATCGAGGAGCAAGTGGCCATCGACCAGCCGCACGGCATCCGCCAGGCGGTGGAGTTGTTGGCGGCCAGGCGCAACTCGCTGCACACCGCGCACCACGAGGTGATGGAATGCCTGGGTGAGATGGTCTGGGCCAGCCAGAAGAGCGGCCTGCCGCCGGACGGACAGGCCTATCTGGAGAACGTACGCCGACGCGCCACGCGTTGATCAGACGTTGTCCAGCGCCGGCTGCACTTCACCTTATTTCACAGCTACCCAGGCCACTTCCAGCCAGTTGTCGGCGCGGTGCACCAGGCTGACGTTCTGCCGCGTGGCCCAGGGGATGACCTGGCGGTGCAGCGGGATCAGGTGCGTCTGCGCCTGGTATTCACGCAGCGCGGCCTTGACGAGCTCTTCACGCTTCTTCGGGTCCGTCTCATTGGCTGATGCAATGGCCAGGGCTTCGAACTTCTCGTTCTTCACACGGCCCCAGTTGTAGAGACCCACGCCACCTTCCGCAGGGAAGCGCATCACCGGCGTGAAGGTGGGTTCGGCATCGGTCACCGCACCGCCCCAGCCCAGCAGGTACAGGCTGGTGTCGAACTTCTCCATGCGCGGGAACCACAGCGTGCGCGGCTGCGCGTTGACCTTCAGCTTGACCTTGATCTGCGCCCACATGGTGGCCAGCGCGAGGCAGATCTCCTCGTCGTTGATGTAGCGGTTGTTGGTGCAGTCGATGGTGACTTCAAAGCCGTCGGCATAGCCGGCTTCGGCCATCAGCGCACGGGCCTTGGGCAGGTCGAAGGGCAGGCGCGCTTCCAGCTGCGGGTCGTTGTAGTCGGCCAGCGGGCTGGCCACCAGGCTGCCGGTGGGCGCGCTCTGGCCGTTCATCAGCTTGGTCTTCATCGTTTCGATGTCCACCGCGTGGTACAGCGCGCGGCGCACGCGGATGTCCTTGAACGGGTTCTTGGTCTTGACGCTGCCGTACAGCAGCTCGTCACGGTACTGGTCCATGCCGATGAAGATCACGCGGTTCTCGGGCCCGTCGATGACCTTCACACCGGGCGTATTGCGCAGGCGTGCCATGTCGCGCGGAGCCGGGTCGATGACGAAGTCGATCTCACCGGAGATCAATGCCGCCAGGCGCGTCGCGTCGTTGGCGATGGGCGTGAAAACCACGTCCTGCACGTTCCCTTCGCCAATCTTCGCGGCCCAGCCCCACCACGCCGGGTTGCGCTTGAGCACGGTCTTGATGCCGGGCTGCCGGTTGACCAGCTGGTAGGGGCCGGTGCCGTTGGCGTTGAAGCCGGCGTAGCTTTCCTCCTTGTTCTTGAAGTCCAGCGGCTTGGCGACCTTGTGTTTCTCGCACCAGGCGCGGCTCATGATGAAGACCGCGTCCATGTTCTGCAGGAACACCGGGTTGGGTTTGGACAGACGGAATTCCACCGTGTCCTTGTCGATCACCGAAGGCGCACCCAGCGCGTTGGCATAGACGGCGATGTTGGCCGTGGGCAGCTGCGCGCGCAGCACCGAGAACACCACGTCGTCCACCGTGAGCGGCGTGCCGTCATGGAACTTCACGCCGGCACGCAGCTTGAAGCGCCAGACCAGCGGCGCCGTCTGCTGCCAGCTGGTCGCCAGGCCCGGCACGATGGCCAACGTGCGGTCGCGCGAGACCAGCTTTTCGTAGATCTGGCCGTTGATGGAGTTCGTCAGACCCTCGTTCTGCGAATGCGGGTCCATGGTCAGCGAATCACCCTGGCTGGCCCAGCGCAAGGTCTGCGCCTGCGCAGCGGAACCGGCCGCCAGCGCCAGCAGGCTCAGGACGATGGAGACAAGCAGGCGGGCCATGGCCGCTCCCTGTGCAGTGGGACAGGCCGGCAGTGTAGTCAGCGCCTGTTGAAGGGCTCTCAGGCCTTCATGCGGCGCAGGGTGTCAGGGTCGGCCCAGAGCTCGTCCAGATGCGGGAACTGCGCCGCCGCACCTTCCTCCCGCGCCACGATGCGTTCGATGGTGTTGCCCTTGGACAGGTCCAGCCGCACCGGCGTGATGTGCAGTTGCGACTTGGTGGAGAAGAACACCACCACCACGGGCGACACCAGGTTCTGCGGGTTCTGCTCCGCCACCACCGCCAGCTTGCCCGACGCCAGCCGCACCAGTGACCCGGTGGGGTAGATGCCCAGGCTCTGCACGAAAGCAGCGAACATGACCGGGTCGAAGTGGCCTTTCCAGGACGCCATGCGCGCGATGGACTGCGCCGGGTCCCAGCCGGCTTTGTAGGGGCGGTTGGAGGTGATGGCGTCGTAGACGTCGCAGATGGCGCCCATGCGCGCGAAGGGGGCGATCTGGTCCGCCGCCAGCCGGTGCGGGTAGCCGGTGCCGTCCATGCGTTCGTGGTGGTGCAGCACCACCTCCAGCGTGCTGTCGGCCACGCCCTGCCCACCCAGCAACATGCGGTGACCTTCTTCGGGGTGGGTGCGTATGACCGTGAATTCGTCCTCGGTCAGCTTGCCGGGTTTGTTCAGCACGTCCAGCGGCATCACCGCCTTGCCGATGTCATGCAACAAGCCCGCCAGGCCAGCGGCCCGGCAGCCGTCTTCGTCCAGCTTCAGCTGGCGGCCCAGCGCCACCATCAGCGCGCAGGTGGCCACCGAATGCATGTAGCTGTAGTCGTCCTTGGACTTCAGCCGCGCCAGGCTCACCAGCGCGCCGGGGTTGCGTTGGACGGAACCGGAGATTTCCTCCACCAGCGGCAGGCACTGTTCCGCGTCCACCGTGCGGCCCATGCGGGCTTCGCTGAACATTGCGTTGACGGCCTTGCGACCCTTGCTGCAGATGGCGGCGGCCTGCTTGAGCTCAGCCGCCATGGAGCGGTCGCCGTCGCCGGCGCGCGGCGGCGGAGCAAGCGGCGGGGCTGGCGTTTGGACGGCGGCGGCGGCTGGGGCCGGGTCCGCGTCCGCCACGGGCGCTGCCACGTCCAGCCCCAGTGCGGTGTCGATCCAGCACTCGTCCACGCCACAGGCGTGCAGGCGCTCGAGGTCGGCCGAGCTGTCGACGACAAACTTCGTCTTCCAGAACGGGTGGGCGATCCAGGCGCCCTCCAGCTTGTGCAGGTGCATGCCCAGGCGGAGTTGCTTGACGGCTATTTTTTTGAGCATGGGAACCGGGCGCCCCGATGGTTCGGAGCCTGCGGGTCTATCGGCCTCCTGGCCCCCGCCTTGAGCGCGCCGGCCTGCGGACTACCAGGTACAGCCGAAGACCGCGCGCAAATCCTCCAGCTGGGCAGGCGTCAGCGGGGCTGGCGGCGGTTTCACCGTGAGCCACAGCCGGGCCGTTTCTTCCAGCTCTTCCAGCACCGCGCTGGCCTCACGCGGGCTGGCCTGCCAAGTGACAGGCCCCAGGCGGTCCAGCAGCACCGCGCGTATGGGCGTGCCGGCCTGGGCGCGGGACGCGATGGCGGCTGCGACCAGGTCGGCCACCAGGGGGTCCCCCGGCCGGTGGTAGGGCACCAGCGGCACATGGCCCACCTTCATCACGAAATAAGGCGTGATGGGCGGCAGCACGTCCGCGGGCTTCCAGACGCCCTGCAGCGTCAACGCCACCAGGTGGGTGCTGTGGGTGTGCAGCACGCAGCGGGCATCCGGCGCGGCCGCGTAGATACGGCGGTGCAGGGCCAGCGTCTTGCTGGCGCGGTCAACGCCGGTTTGCTGGCCTTGCAGGTCCACACGCGCCAGGCGAGCGGGGTCCAACGTGCCCAGGCACGCGTCGGTAGGTGTGATGAGGTAGCCGTCGTCCAGCCGCACGCTGATGTTGCCGGCCGTGGCGTGCACGTAGCCGCGGTCGAAGAGCGAACGGCCGACCTGGCAGATCTCGTCGCGCAGTTGCGCTTCGGTGCTCATGTCTGTGGGCTCATGGTTGCAAGCTCACCCCAGCTTGGCAAACGCGCTGCTGAAGAAGTCCACGGCGCCGAAGTTGCCGGACTTCAAGGCCAGGTGCAGTCCCAGCCCACCAGGCAGTTGGGCGTGGCACCAGGGCACGCCGGGGTCGATCTGCGGGCCTATGCGCAACTGCGCCACACCCAGGGCCTGGACGCAGGCGCCGGACGTTTCGCCGCCGGCCACCAAGAGCTGACCAACACCCGCCTGGACCAGGCCTTGCGCGACACGGGCCAGGGCCGCTTCCACCAGCGCACCGGCCCGGTCGGCGCCCAGTTCGGCCTGCACGGTACGCACGGCGTCTGTCGCGGCCGTTGCATAAACCAACACCGGAGCCAGTGCCAAGCGCGGCCGTGCCCAAACGACGGCCTCGGCCGCCAAGTCCTGGCCCCTGGCCAGGCGCAGCGGGTCGATGGCAAAGGCGGCACCACCGCGTGCGATGAAGTCCGCCACCTGCGCGTTGGTGGCCGCCGAACAGCTGCCGCTGACAATGGCACGTCGGCCCGCCGCTGCCGGCAGCTGCGCCGCCGCCGCACTGGGCTGCAGGCCATGCAGCGCCGGGATGCCGATGGCCAGGCCGGAGCCCGCGACCACCAGCGCCAGGTCCTGCGTGGCGGCGGCCAGCACACGCAGGTCGTCGTCGGTCACGGCGTCGGCAATGCCGCAGGTGACGCCTTCGGCCCGCAGCGCCGTGATGCGCTCACGCACCGCCGCCACGCCGCGCGCCACCACACGGTGGTC
Source organism: Betaproteobacteria bacterium (assembly GCA_031411215.1). GTDB lineage: Bacteria > Pseudomonadota > Gammaproteobacteria > Burkholderiales > Burkholderiaceae_C > Rubrivivax. The sequence goes on along the minus strand of JANOAM010000218.1, from coordinate 4,450 downwards.
CAGCAAACCGGCCTTGCCGTGGTGCAACTGGGCCTGCAGGACCCGCACGAGATTGGCGTCGGTCATGGGCGTCAGCGGGTGGTGGCGCATGGGGCTGTCCGACAGCAGCAGGTCGCCCACGAAGAGGTGGCCCTTGAAGACCGTGCGGCCGTTTTCCGGGAAGGCCGGCGTGACCAGGCAGAAGTCTGCGCCCAGGTGCTGCAGAAGCGCTTCGGTCACCGGGCCGATGTTGCCTTGCGCGGTGCTGTCGAAGGTGGAGCAGACCTTGAAGTAGATCTGCTTTGCGCCCTGGGCATGCAGCCACTTTGCGGCTTGCAGGCTTTGATCGACTGCTTCGGCCACTGGGGCGGTGCGCGACTTCAGGGCCACCACGACGCAGTCCGCATCGCCAGGTGGCTGTTCGGGAACGCCAATGGTCTGCACCACGCGCATGCCGGCACGCACCAGGTTGTTCGCCAGGTCGGTGGCACCGGTGAAGTCGTCGGCGATGCATCCCAACTTGAGCGTCATGCCTTCCTCTCAGGAACCTGGATGCCGGGGAAAATCTTGATGACTGAACTGTCATCTTCCTTCGCGAAGCCTGCGCTGCTGGCCTGCATGAACATCTGATGCGCGGTGCTTGAAAGCGGCAGCGGGAACTTGCTGGCGCGCGCCATGTCCAGCACCAGGCCCAAGTCCTTGACGAAGATGTCCACGGCCGACAGCGGTGTGTAGTCACCGGCCAGCACATGGGCCATGCGGTTTTCGAACATCCAGCTGTTGCCGGCGCTGTTCGTGATGACTTCGTACAGCGAGTTCGGGTCCACGCCCTCGCGCAGGCCCAGCGCCATGGCCTCGGCGGCTGCGGCGATGTGCACGCCCGCCAGCAACTGGTTGATGATCTTCACCTTGCTGCCGGCGCCGGCGCGGCCGCCCAACCTGTAGACCTTGGCGGCCATGGCCTGCAGCGCGGTGCCGCAGCGGGCATAGGCCTCGGGGCGGCCCGCGGTCATCATCGTCATCTGGCCGCTGGCGGCTTTGGCTGCGCCCCCGCTGATGGGTGCATCCAGCATCCACAGGCCCAAGGACTCCAGGCGGGCTTCCAGCGCGATGGCCCAGTTGGGGTCCACGGTGGAGCACATCACGAACGCGCTGCCCGGCTTCATGGCTGCGGCCACGCCGCCGCCGCTGTCCTTGCCAAACAGCACGTCCTCGGTCTGTGCCGCGTTCACCACCACGCAGACCACCACGTCACTGCCCGCAGCCAGCTCGGCGGCCGTGGCGCAGGCCGTGCCGCCTTCGCGCGCAAAGGTCTCGGCCACGCCGGGGCGGATGTCGCACACCCGCAGGTCAAAACCTGCACGGCGCAGCGACGCCGCCATGCCGGCGCCCATGGCGCCCAGGCCGATGAGGCCCACGGTGGGAAGGCGGTCTGAAGCAGTCATGCGGGTTCTCGTGGCTGTGGCTTGTGGAGTGTGCAGCAGGTGTTGTGCATTCGACCCGTTGCACAGCCTGGGACTTGCCCGATGGGCAGGCCCATGCCAAGTCAATGTGCCGATGCAACGACTGCGCTGGACCTTGTCGGCCCTGGGCCTGGTGATTTCGTTGCCGGCACCGGTTCTGCCGGGCACTTACTTCGGTCCGACGGCGGCATCGACCAGGGCTTGTGCCTCTTGCAAGACGGCTTGCAGGTGCTCGGCACTGAGGAAGCTCTCGGCGTAGATCTTGTAGATGTCTTCGGTGCCCGAAGGCCGCGCTGCAAACCAGCCGCTGGCGGCGCTGACCTTGATGCCGCCGATGGACTCGCCGTTGCCAGGCGCCCGGGTCATGACGGACTCGATCGCTTCGCCAGCCAGTTGGGCGCTTGTGTGGTCGGCCGTGACTTGCTGCGGTGACAGGGCGGCCAGTCGCTGCTTCTGCAGAGGTGTCGCAGCGGCATCCACCCGCCGGGCGAAGGGACTGCCGAGTTCGCTGGCCAGTTCGGCGTACAGCGCCCCCGGGTCGCGCCCCGTCACCGCCGTCATCTCGGCGGCCAGCAGCGCCGCAACGATCCCGTCCTTGTCAGTCGTCCACACCGAGCCATCACGCCGCAGGAAGCTGGCACCGGCGCTTTCTTCACCAGCGAAGCCCAGGCTGCCGTCCAGCAGGCCCGCAGAGAACCACTTGAAGCCCACGGGCACCTCGAAGACCTTGCGGCCCAGACGCGCTGCGACACGGTCGATCAACTGCGTGCTGCCCACGGTCTTGCCGACAGCTGCCTGCTGGCCCCACAGCGGCCGGTGGCGGAACAGGTAGTCGATAGCCACCGACAGGTAGTGGTTCGGCGGCAGCAATCCGGCGGTGGGCGTGACGATGCCGTGGCGGTCGTGGTCGGTGTCGCAGGCGAAGGCCACATCGAAGCGGTCCTTGACGGCGATCAGCCGCTGCATCGCGGGGCTCGACGACGGGTCCATGCGGATCTGGCCGTCCCAATCCAGGGTCATGAAGCGGAAGGTCGGGTCGACGACATCGCTGATGACGCACAAGTCAAGGCGGTATTGCTCGGCAATGGCGGCCCAGTAGTGCACCCCGGCGCCGCCCATGGGATCGACGCCCATCCGCACCTTGGCGTTGCGGATGGCGTCCATGTCGATCACCTGGCCCAGATCGGCCACGTACGCGCCGCGGTAGTCGTGGCGGCGCGTGGTGGATGCCCGCAACGCCGCTGCCTGGGTCATGCGCTTGACACCCGCCAGGCCGGCTTCCAGGTAGCGGTTCGCCGCAGACCCGATCCACGCGGTCACGGCCTGTCCGGCCGGGCCACCGTGCGGCGGGTTGTATTTGAAGCCGCCGTCGCGTGGTGGGTTGTGCGAAGGCGTGATGACGATGCCATCCGCCAGCCGACTGCCGCAGCCATTGCCGCTGGCCAGATCACGCCCCCGGTTGTGGGCCAGGATGGCGTGCGAGACGGCGGGCGTCGGCGTGCAGTCGTCCCCAGTTGCCAGCATCAGGTCCACGCCGTTGGCCGCCAGCACTTCAGTGGCACTGGCGCAGGCCGGCGCGGACAGCGCATGCGTGTCGATGCCCAGAAACAGCGGCCCGGTGATGCCAGCGACCCGGCGGTGGTCGCACACGGCCTGCGTGATGGCCAGCACATGCCATTCGTTGAAAGACAGATCAAAGGCCGAACCACGGTGCCCCGACGTGCCAAAGGCGACGCGCTGTGCAAGGACCGTGGGGTCGGGCCTGTTCTCGAAGTACGCGGTGACCAGCCTGGGCACGTCAACCAGCGCTGAAAGGGGCGCTGGTTGGCCGGCCGCGTCACGACCCAACGGACGACCCCATACAGGGCCGTCCTGAGAGCCGCTGTTCAGATCTCGGTCTCCAGCACCGTGTTGCCGGCCCAGAAACCGGTCCGGCGGTAGTGCCGGTACAGGCTCTCGTCTTGATCCCGGGTCCAGGCCACGTTGGAGTCGTAGTGCGGGGCAGTCTTGATCGACTCGCGGCTGAGATCGACCGACACCGTCCGGTCGGACCAGTGCACGCCCTTGATCCATTGCGGCGCGACCAGCACCTGGTGGCCGAGCCACCAATTGCTGGTGTCGACGATCAGGTAGCGAATGGCCCAGGTGTCGTCATCGACCAGGAAACCGGCGACGTGGCCGATCTCGCCGTCGGTGGCCTGCAGGTGGTAGCCGACGACGGCATTGCAACTGCGCAGGTGGGGGTCGTCGTTGCGGTGGCGGGCCCGCTCGGCGCGCAAGTAGGCGGCTTCTTCGCGCTCGCGCTCCACCCGGTCCGCGCCGTAGCCCGCATAGCCCGGGACCATGGCGTCGGGATACATGCCCGCACCCCACATACCCAGGCCACCCCAGTAGGTCGGATAGCCGTAGTACGTCATGTACTGCTCTTCGTGCTGTCGCGACACCGGCTTGTCAGTGTCGATGTCCGGGCTGTTCTTGACCTGTTCCTTCGTGATCGACACCGGCAGCGTGTGCTCCACCCAGTTCGGGTGGTGAACGGCAATCGGCGATATCAACACCATGCGGCTGTCCAACCAGGAGCCGGCGTCCACCACGAAGTAGCGAACGGCCCAGGCGTCGTCATCGAAATAGAAGTCCTTCAGGTGACCGATGGGTCCATCGGTCGCACTGATGGCGTAGTTCTCCAGCTCTTTCATGCTGCGCAACATGGGGCGTTTCCTTTCAGGTTGCAGGCAATGTGCCCGCTGCGCCAGATGCACGTCTGTTCGCTGCCGAACGTCGGCAGCCCCGCCCTGTTCCCCAGCGCACAGACTGTCAGCGTGCCAGCCCGTAGCTTGCGGCTGAACCATGAAAACCAACACGCTTGCACCCGACCTGCTCTACAAGATGGACGCCTATTGGCGGGCTGCCAACTACCTGTCGGTGGGGCAGCTTTACCTCTACGCCAACCCTTTGTTGCGCGAGCCGCTGACGCTGGCGCACGTCAAGCCTCTGGTGGTGGGCCACTG
>JANOAM010000217.1:0-6053 GCA_031411215.1 Betaproteobacteria bacterium | reverse complement strand
AGCACCGGCCAGCGGGCTGACGGCGGTGACCGTCGGCGCCGTGGTGTCGCTGGTCGCCCCTGTGGTGAAGGTCCACACATGGCTGCCCGCGCCGGGGAAGATGGCGGTGTTGCCGGCCAGTGCGTTGCCGGCCAGGTCGGTGGCCGCGCTGGTGACGGTGGCCGTGAACAGGCTGCCGTTGGCCAGCGTCGCGGCGGTGGGCGTGAAGGTGACCGTGCGCGAGGCCGCGACGTAGTTCACCGTGCCGGGCACCGCAACGCCCAGCGTGGTGTTGGTCAGCGTGACGCTGGCCGTTGTCAGCGTGGCGGCGTTCATGGCCTCGCTGAAGGTCGCCGTGATGCGTGTGTTGTTGGCCACGCCAACAGCACCCGCGGCGGGTACGGTGACGGTCACCGTGGGCCGGGTGGTGTCCAGCGCGGTGGCGGCACCCGTGGTGAAGCTCCACACAAAAGCCGCGGCCAGCGCGATGCCGGTGCTGTCTTGCACCCCGGTACCCACGGTGGCCACGCAGAGCGTGTTGGGCGGCAATGGGGCGGTGGGCGTGAGCGTGGCGATCTGCGTCGCCGTGGCGTAAGCCACCGTTGCTGCCACCGGCGCGCCCGCCGGGCAGGCCAGCGTGAAGCTGGCGGCGGTGATCGTCGTGGCCGACATCGGCTTGCTGAACGTAGCCTGCACCAGCGTGTGGGTGTCCACGCCTGCCGCTGCTGCCAGCGGCAGGGTCAGCGTGACGGTGGGCACACGGGCCACGGCGGGGGTGCCCAGAATCGGGTCCAGCCCACCGCCGCAAGCGGCCAGTGCCGTGAACAGCAGCGCGGCGGCAACCGTCGGCAGCGCGTGTAGCAGTCGTTTTTGTAGCGGGTTCATGTTCAGGTCCTTGCAGCAGTGGTCACGCCGTGGCTCAAGCGGATGCGGGTTTGTAGCGGCGAGGCCGGCGCGCGTCGGTGCGTTGGGATACACCCGGGGCTCATTGCGGCGGTAGACTGTATGAATGTCCAGTGCCCATCCCGACGCCTCAAACCTCGTCCGCGTGGGCAAGGACTTGGGCGCCAGCGCCGGCGTCACTCGTGCCAGCGTGGCCATCGGCTTCGGGTCGCCTTCGGGCGACAGCGGCGTCACGCGGCTGGACCTGAACGACATCCTCATCAAGCACCCGCAGGCCACCTTCCTGATGCGCTTGTCGGGTGACGCCATGTGCGGCATGGGCATGGACGGCGGCGACCTGCTGCTGGTGGACCGCGCCATCACGCCCGCCCACGGCCACGTGGTGATTGCCGTGGTGGACGACGAATTCCTGTGCCGCCAGCTCTGCAAGCAGGGCGCGGATGTGCGGCTGCAGGCCACCGACGGCGCCACCGCCGACATCGTGGCCGCCGAAGGCACGCAGCTGCAGCTGTGGGGCGTGGTGACCCAGGTCATCAAGGCCCTGCCGGTCTGAGCCTAACCTTCCAGCTGACCGCCATGTTTGCGCTGGTCGACGTCAACAACATGTACGTCAGCTGCGAACGGGTGTTCAAGCCGTCGCTGAATGGCAAGCCCGTGGTGGTGCTGTCCAACAACGACGGCGCCTGCATTGCACGCAGCAACGAAGCCAAGGACCTGGGCGTGAAGATGGCGCAGCCCTGGTTCCAGGTGCGCCACCTGGAACGCACGGCCGGGCTCATGGCGCTGTCGGCCAACTACGAGCTCTACGGCGACATGTCCAGCCGCATGATGAGCCTGGTGGGCCAGTACGCGCCGCGGCAGGAGGTCTACAGCATCGACGAGTGCTTCCTGGACTTTGAAGGCCTGCCGGGTGACCTGTCCACTACCGGCCGCCAGATACGCGCCCAGGTGCTGCAATGGACCGGCCTGCCCACCAGCATAGGGTTCGGCCCCACCAAGACCTTGGCCAAGCTGGCCAACCACGTGGCCAAGATGGCGGACCGCAAACCGGGGACCTACGACCTGCGGCATGCCCAGGTCTGCCACCTGGGTGCAGCCACGCCGGCTGAGCGCGGGTGCATCTTCCAGACCACCGACGTGGGCAACGTATGGGGCGTGGGCCGGCGCATGACGGCGCGCCTGAGTGAAGGCGGCATCCACACCGTGCAGGACCTGGTGCAAGCCGACGTGGCCATGCTGCGCAAGCAGTTCAGCGTGGTGCTGGAAAAGACGGTGCTGGAACTGCGCGGCACGCCGTGCATGGACGTGGACGACGAACCCGCCGCGCCGCAGCAGATCATGTGTTCACGGTCCTTCGGGCAGCCCGTGACGGAGCAGGCCGGCCTGGTGGAAGTGGTCAGCCAGTTCGCCACCCGCGTGACTGAAAAAGCGCGGCGGCAGCAGCTGGTGGCCGGTGCCGTGCACGTCTTCATCAGCACCAGCCCCTACCGCCAGAACGACCGCCAGCACAGCCCCAGCATCACGGCGCCGCTGCGGCGCCCCAGCGCCGACACCCGCGTGCTCATCCACGCCGCCGTGCAGGCGCTGCAGGGCCTGTACCGGCCCGGCTTCAACTATGTGAAGGCCGGTGTGATGCTGGTGGCGCTGCAGCCCGAAGCTGTGCGGCAGGACGAGCTGGACCTGTTCAGCGACAGCCCCGGCGCGGCCGCCCAGCCAAGCGAAGAGTCGTCACGCCTGATGGGCGCAGTGGACGCTCTGAACCGACGATTCGGTTTGGGCGCGGTGAGCGTGGCGAGTGCGGCGCACCAGGCCAGCAACGGGCAGCACGCCGCGCGGCAGGAAAAGCGGTCGCCGCGGTACACGACGCGGCTCTCGGAAATCGTGGCGGCCAGGGCCTGAGACCCTGGTCAACCGGGGAAGGCGCTGACGACGGCCGACGGCGGCACGCCGGCCGCGATCAGGCTGCCGGGCCCACGTCGGGCTTGGCGGCAGCTGCGCCCTTGCCCCCACGCGCGAGCTTCCACACCATCGCGCCCAGCCCTGCCACACCGGCCACCAGCACGGCCCACAGCAGCCACAGGCGCAGCGTGGCCTGGCGTTCGGCCGCTGCGGCCTGCTGCACCACGGCGGCGACCTCGACCCAATCGCCCAGCTGCGCGCGGCCCAGACGCGGCCGTTCCTCGTCCAGCTGCGGCACCAGCGTGACGATGGGCAAAGCGCCGTTGGACGCATCCGTGGCGCCGGCCAGCAACCGGTAGGGCGGCTGGCCCTGGCTGGCGAACACCAGCTTGGCAAGAAAGGCCTTGACCACGATTTGCGTGCCGGCCGGGTCCAGCGCGCCGGTGCGTTCGTCGGGCAGCACGCGCAGGTAACGCGCCGTGGTCTGCAGGGCCATGGGCGGTGACTGGCTGGTCGCGCCTTCGCGGTCCAGGCGGTAGAAGACCCAGCTGCCCAGATCGTGCCAGGGCTCGTCGCTGCGCTGGCGGGCCTGCAGGCGCACCGGGGCGACGCGCGTGTTGGCGGGCAGTTGCAGGTCGACGGCGCTGATGGGCAGGCTGCCGCCCAGGTCGAAGTGCAGGGCATTCGGCGGTGTCAGCGGTGCCGACGTCTTGCCGGCTGGCTCATGGCTGGGCTTGATCGACAAGGTCTCCGGTGGCGCTTGTGCCTTGGCGGCCTGCTGCACGCTGATGGCCTGCGCACCCGTCAGATGGGGGGCCGTGGCCATGTCACGCCACACCAGGCGCACAAAACGCGGCACGCCGGCCGGCAGCGGCACGTCTCGCTGCACCAACGGACCCACCCGTGCGCCTGAGGGTGATGCCAGCGCCATCACCTGCCCGCTGCCGGCGCTGCGCCATTCGCGCAGGGTGTCGCTGGTGTCGATGTCGAAGGCGGCGCCGAAGGCGGCCGGGCCCGACCAGGCCAGGCGCAGCAACTGCGGCGCCGGCTGGCCGGGCTTGCGCTCGCCCAGATCAAACAGCCAGCCGGGCGACTGGGTGTCGGCCTTGGCGGAGCCAGCCGCTCTGTCGCCGCCCAGGCGCCGCACACGGATGCTGTCGCCCTGCACCAGCACCTCCACCGGCGAGCCCAGTGCCGCAGCCGGCGACGCACGGCGCGGCAGCGGGTAGGCAGTGGTCTCACGCGGTGCTTCCTGGCGCTGCAGTTCGGCAGCGGGTTGCGGCAGCCAGGCATGGGGCACACGCTGGCCCGCGGCGTCCACCACGCGCAGGTCGGCCAGGCCGGGCGCCAGGCTGTGGCCATAGGCGCTGGCCGGCAGCGGCAGGGTCACGAAAGCGGCGTTCTGCTGCACGGTGATGGGCGCGTTCCAGCGCAGCGCGGGTTCGGCCGCGAAGGCGGCGCCGGCAACCAACAAGGCCAGCAGCGCCGGGGCGGTCTCAAGTGGCTTCACGGGCTTCCTCGCTCGACGGCAGGGGGGCGACATAGGCGATGACCAGCATCAGCAGGCCCACGCCGATGAAGGACACGATGCGCGTGACGCTGCCGCTGCCCGACAGGTCCACCAGCAGCAACTTGGCCACCACCGCGGCCAGCAGCGCAGCGCCCACCATCCAGGGCGTGCGCTGGGCGCGGCGCGCCGACAGCCACATCAGCGCCAACGCCGTGGCCGACCACAGCAGCGTGACGCCGGTCTGCACCGGCAGCGACTGCATCCACGCGTCCAGTTGGTATGGCACACCGCCCCAGTGGTGGAAGGCGCGCAGCAGCATGGCGTTGATCCAGAAGAAGGCGACACCCGCCAGCGGCGCCAAAGGCGCGCGGCCGGCGCTGGCCAGACGCTGGCGCGCGGCCGGGTGCTGCAGCCACATCCACACCGCCAGCAGCGCCGTGGCCACGCCCAGGTCCAGCGGGTTGAGCAGCGGCACGTGCGGCAGCGGGCGCGCGGCGCCGGTGGACACGCCGTTGGCCAGCAAGGTCCACAGCAGCAGTGCGACCGTGAGCACCGCACCGGCCGTGGCCTGGTAGGCGGTGGGCTCGGCGCTCACCGGCCAGCGTTTGGCGATGGCAGCGCCTGGCAGCACGAGCAGCAGCACGGCCGGCACTGCCAGCGTGCCCAGCCAGGGCCAGGCTGTGGCCGCGTCGCCCCAGGCTTGCGTGATGTCACCGCCCCACTGCGCGCCCAGCACGGCCAGCACCAGCGGCCCCGTGGCGTGCACGGCGTGGCGTGCACCTGCCGGCCAAGCGGGCGCCAGACGGTGCAGCACCAGGCCGTGCAGCGCCAGCGCCAGCGGCCAGGCCCACCAGCCGCCCTGCTGCGCCGGGTTGTCCAGCAGGACCACCGCAGCCCCGGCCAACAGCAGCAGGGTCGGGGCCAGGGCCATCAGCGGCAGGCCCAGGTTGCGCCAGCGCAGGCGCAGGGCCGTCAGCGTGCTAACGATCGTGATGAGGGACAGCGCCACCAGCCAGGCCGTGACGCTCTGGCGTTCGGTGGCAAAGAGATCAATCTCCAGCGCCGCCGCAGCCAACGCCCAAAGCAGGCCCCAGCCGATCAGCAAAGCCTCCAGCGACGCCTCGCTGGGCATGACACTGGGCATGCCCTGGCCGCCGGCCGTGCCGCGGTGCACGAAGAAGGCACCCGCCAGCGCACCCACCGCCATCAGCAGCGCGTTGAAGAACCAGGCGTTGAACACGGCCGCTGGCGCACCGTGCCACTGGTGCGCCAGCACCAGCGTGACACCGGCGATCATCAGCAGCGCATAGCCGAACAGGCGCGGCAAACGCCGCTGCTGCCGGAAGCCCAACCACAGCAGGCCCGCGCCTTCCAGCGCCCAGGCGCCGCCGGTGCTGCGCGCGTCCAGCGCGAACGGGATCACCAGGCTGATCAGCACGGTGGCGACGGCCAGCGTGGCGTCAAACAGCACCGCCAGCGCCGCGTTCTTGCGCAGGCGCGTGGCCAGCCCGACGTAGAAGGCGGCCAGCACCAGCGCCGACAGCGCCGTGCCGTAGGCCGTGTCGCGCATCAGCCCGTGCTGCAACACGAAAGCCAGGGTCGGCAGGCCGAAGAGCAGGCTGCCATTGACCCAGGCGTCGCTGCCTGACGTGGGCGGTGTGTGCGGCGTGTGCGGCGCGGCAAGGGCAGCCAGGCGCCGCGCCGGCATCAGCAGCACGGCGTTGAAGAGCAGGAAGTAGGCGATCAGAAAACCCTGCGCCAC
>JANOAM010000216.1:0-12682 GCA_031411215.1 Betaproteobacteria bacterium | reverse complement strand
GCTGCTTCGGCCTGCTGCGTCAGGCGCAGCAGTTCCACGTGCAGCGTGTGCGCGCGCGTCTGCGCTTCAGCGGCTTCGCGGCGCGCGGCCAGCAGGCGCTGGCTGGTCTCGGTGTAGGCGGCTTCCAGGCGCACGGAACTGGTCCGCGCGTCGTCGGCGATCAGCGCCTGGGCGCGCTGCTGCTTGTCCAGGTTCTCGATTTCCTGCGCGCGGGCCAACATGCCGGCCTGTTCACTGTCGGGCGCGTAGAAGGCGACGGCGTGCTGGCTGACCGCGTGGCCTTCGCGGGTCATGATGACCTCGCCGTGGGTCAGTTGCGTGCGCTGGTTGAGTGCGTCTTCCAGTGAACTGGCGGTGTAGACACCTTCCAGCCAGTCGCCCAGCAGCGCCTTCATGCTGGCGTCGCCAAGGCGAAGGAGATCTGCCAGCGGTGGCAGCGTGCGGTGGGTGGTGGTGCTGCTGCCGTTGGGCAAGGCGTAGAAGGCCAGCTTGGCCGGCGGCGCGTCGGTGGCGAAGGCGCGCACGGTGTCCAGGCGGCCCACGGCCAGCGCGTTCAGGCGCTCGCGCAGCACGGCTTCCAGGGCGGTTTCCCAGCCGGTTTCGATGTGCACCTGCTTCCACAGGCCCTGCAGATTGGACAGGCCGTGCTTTTCCAGCCAGGGCTTCAACTTGCCCTCGGTCTGCACCTTCTCCTGCAGCGCACGCAGGGCGTCAAGGCGCGCGGCGATGTCGGCCTGTCGGCCACCTTCACGCGCCACGGCCTCTTGCGCCGCGCGCCGTTGTTCGTCCAGCTGCGGCACCTGTTCGCTCAGCTCGTGCAGACGGGCTTCGGTGACCTCGCGCTGTTCGGCCGCAACGCCTTCCTGCACACGCAGGGTCTCGACGCGTGCCATGTCCGGCGCCTGCAGACCTTGTCGCTCGGTGGCCAGGCGTTCGCGCCGACTCTTCAGCCCACGCGACTGCTCTTCGATGTTGCGGCTGTCTGCGGCCAGCACCTGGATCTGCTGCTGCACTTGCGTGACGGCGTGACGCTGTTCGTTGCTACGCGCTTGTGCGCTTCGCACGGCCTCTTCGCTGTCAGGCAAGGCCATGCCTTGCTCTTCGGCCTGCGCGTGCAGCAGTTCGGACTGCTCTTCGGCGGAGGCAATGTGGCCAGCGATGTTTTCCAACTCGATCTTCGCGGCGTCTTGCCGGTCGGCCCACTGCGCGTTCTGCGTCTGCAGGTCGGCCAGGCGCTGCTGCGCGCGGTTGCGGCCTTCCACCACGTAGCGAATGCGCTCTTCCAGGCGGCTGACTTCCAGCGCGGCCAGGGCCAAGTCGCCCTGTTTGGCATGCAGCACATCGTTGGCCGCGTAGTGGCCCTGGCGCACGGATTCCAGTTCCGCTTCCACATGGCGCAGTTCGGCCATGCGGGCCTCCAGCGCGTTGGTGGCTTGCAGCGCAGTGGCCTGCACACGCATCTCTTCGCTGGCCGCGTCACGGTGCTTCAGGAACCACAGCTGGTGCAGCTTCAGCGTGCCCTGTTCCTGCAGGCCGCGGTACTGGCTGGCCACGTGGGCCTGCTTTTCCAGCTTGTCCAGGTTGCTGTTCAGTTCACGCAGGATGTCGTCGACGCGGGTGAGGTTTTCGCGCGTGTCCTTGAGACGGTTTTCCGTCTCGCGGCGGCGTTCCTTGTACTTGGACACGCCGGCCGCTTCTTCCAGGAACAAACGCAGTTCCTCGGGCCGGCTTTCGATGATGCGGCTGATGGTGCCCTGGCCGATGATGGCGTAGGCGCGTGGCCCCAGGCCCGTGCCCAGGAACACGTCCTGCACGTCACGCCTGCGCACCGGCTGGCTGTTGATGAAGTAGCTGCTGGTGCCGTCGCGCGTCAGCACGCGCTTGACGGCGATCTCGCTGAAGGCGTTCCACTGGCCGCCGGCGCGCGCCAGCGTGTTGTCGAACACCAGTTCCACGCTGGCGCGGCTGGCCGGCTTGCGCTGACCACTGCCGTTGAAGATGACGTCCTGCATGGACTCGCCACGCAACTCGCTCGCCTTGCTTTCGCCCAGCACCCAGCGCACGGCGTCCATGATGTTGCTCTTGCCGCAACCGTTGGGCCCGACCACGCCCACCAACTGGCCGGGCAGCTGGAAGGTGGTGGGTTCGGCGAAGGACTTGAAGCCTGAGAGCTTGATCTGGGTGAGGCGCATGGATTGCGGCTGGGGCGGCTGGCAGGCGGCACGGGCGCAGCGCCGTGAAGCTTGCGCAAGTGCTTGATTCTTATAAGAAAACGCGCTCAAACCGGGAGCGCGAAGCGGGCCGGATGATAGCATCGCGCCCCTCCCGGACACCCCCTATTGACCATGGCCAAGAAAGCCCTGAACGAACGCCTAGCCCCTGCCATGCCGCCCAGCGCACCGGCCAAGGACCTGCAGGTGTTCCCCAACCCCGCGCCGGAGCGCGACTACGTCATCCGCTTTGACGTGCCCGAGTTCACCTGCCTGTGCCCGCTGACCGGCCAGCCGGACTTTGCGCACTTCCAGATCGAGATCGTGTCCGACAAGCTGTGTGTGGAAACCAAGAGCCTCAAGCAGTACTTCTGGAGCTTTCGCAACGAGGGTGCGTTCCACGAGAAAGTGACCAACACCATCGTCAACGACATCGTCAAGGCCATCGCGCCGCGCTTCGTGCGCCTGCATGCCGACTGGTTCGTGCGCGGCGGCATCCGCACCTACGTGACGGCCGAGCACCGCAAGAAGGGCTGGAAGCCCGCGCCGACGATCGAGCTGCCGGGCCAGGCCGGGTGATGAAGTCAACGATGACACCACCGGTTGTTCGCCCTGCATACCAGAAATTTGCGGTGGACGTGAAGGCCAGCGTCATCGACGGCCATGGTGCGTTTGCCGCCGAGCCGATTCCGCCGCGCCTGAAGATTGGCGAGATCCGCGGCGAGAGCATCAGCGTGGCGGATGCGCGCATACGGGCCACACGCGCCGAACGCATCATGATCGTGGAGCTGTCGGACCGCAAAGCCATCGACTTCTCCAAGAGCAGCGACCCCATGCGCTACACCAACCACAGCTGCCAGCCCAACGCGCGGCTGTGCATACGCCAGGGACGGGTGGAGTTTTACGCGCTGAAGGCCATCAAGCCCGGTGAGGAAGTCACCGTGGACTATGGCGAGACGCACCACGAAGGCAAACTGCGCTGCCAGTGCGGCGCGCCGGGTTGCCGCGGGGCGTTGTAGGTCAGGCGCTGCTGGGGTTTGTCAGCAGGCCGTTGACCGAGCCGTAGGCCATGGCGTCGGCGAACAGGACATCGCTGCTGCCCTGCGCCAGAAAGCCCGCACCTGCCTGTTGCGCCACCGCCCAGCAGCGCTGCGCGATGGCGCTGCCCGCGCTGATGCGGCACACACCCAACCTTGCCAGCTCTTGCAGCGGTGGCAACCCGGGCCTGGCCATTACGTTGAGCGGCAGTGCCTGGCCGGTGGCCAGCGCGGCTATGTCCGCCGCGGCGGTGGCGCCCGGCACGAACAGCCCGTCAGCCCCGGCCGCTGCGTACTGCTGCGCCCGCTGCAGCGTTTCTTCCACACTGCGCTGCGGCGCCAGTGCACGCAGAAAGACGTCGGTGCGGGCGTTGATGAAGATGTCGACGCCTGCGCGTGCCGCCGCAGTCTTGATGGCTTCGATCTTGGCGCACAGCAACGCCGACGGCGCGGCGCCATCTTCCAGGTTGATGCCGACCGCACCTGCCTCGGCCAGCTGCAGCACGTGGTCAGCCACTTGCTGCGCGCTGGCGCCATAGCCGCCTTCGGCATCGACCGTGAGCGGCACGCTCAGCACACGCACGATCTGCTGCACCGCAGCCACATGCAGGGCGATGGGCAGCTGGTCGCCGTCGGCATAACCCAGGGACCATGCCAGGCCCGCGCTGGTGGTGGCCACTGCCGCAGCGCCCAGGCTCTGCATCAGGCGCGCGCTGCCAGCGTCCCAGGCATTGGCCAGCAGCAACGGGTTGGTCTGGTGATGCAGTGATCGGAAGAGCGCGGCGCGTTGGGTATGGGACATGGTGGACACGGTGTTCTCCTGCAATGTCGCCGCACATTCTGCCGCCTGGGCCAGGGGGCTCAACCTGCGAGCAGTGCGCGCAGCCGGTACAGGGCCTCCAGCGCGTCGCGTGGGCTCAACTTGTCGGGGTCGATCGCCTTCAGGGCCGCTTCCACCGCGCTGGGCTCGACGGCCGGCGCGGCGGGCGGCGGCGCAAACAGATCGACCTGCGCCTGCGTCGAACCCGCCTTGGCTTCCAGGGCTTCCAGCGTGGCGCGTGCCTGCCGAATCAAGCTGCTCGGCATGCCCGCCAGCCGCGCCACCTGCACGCCGTAGCTGCGGCTGGCGGGGCCCGGCTCCAGCTGGTGCAGGAAGACGATGTCATGGCCGCTCTCCACGGCGCCCACGTGCAGGTTCATCGCCTGGCTGTGTTTGGTGGGGAACTCGGTCAGCTCGAAGTAGTGCGTGGCGAACAGCGTGAAGCTCTTGTTGCGGTCGTGCAGCTGCGACGCGATGGCACCAGCCAGCGCCAGGCCGTCGAAGGTGCTGGTGCCGCGGCCGATCTCGTCCATCAGCACCAGGCTCTGCTCGGTGGCGCCGTGCACGATGGCGGCCGCCTCGGTCATCTCCAGCATGAAGGTGGACTGCGCGTTGGCCAGGTCGTCGGCCGCGCCTATGCGGGTGTGGATGGCGTCCACGGGGCCCAGGCGGCAGGCCGCCGCCGGCACGAAGCTGCCCATCGCCGCCAGCAACACGATCAGCGCCACCTGGCGCATGAAGGTGCTCTTGCCACCCATGTTGGGGCCGGTGATGACCAGCATGCGCGTCCTGGCGTCCAGGCGGCAGTGGTTGGCGATGAAATCGCCGCCACCGGTTTCGCGCAGGCGGGCTTCGACCACCGGGTGGCGGCCTGATTCGATGTCGATGCAGGGGTAGGGCACGAACTCTGGTCGGCACCAGTTGAGCGTGGCGGCGCGTTCAGCCAAGGCTGCCAGCGCGTCCAGCGTGGACAGCGCACGTGCCAGCGCCTGCAGCGGGGCCAAGTGGGTCTGCAACTGATCCAGCAGCTGTTCGTACAGCCACTTCTCGCGTGCGAGTGAGCGTTCCTGCGCGGACAGGGCCTTGTCCTCGAAGGTCTTCAACTCCGGCGTGATGAAACGCTCGGCGTTCTTCAACGTCTGCCGGCGCTGGTAGTCGCCCGGCACCTTGTCCAGGTGCGAACCGGTCACCTCGATGTAGAAGCCGTGCACCTTGTTGAACTGCACGCGCAGGTTGGGGATGCTGGTGCGGCTGCGTTCGCGCGCTTCCAGGTCCAGCAGGTAGGCGTCGCAGTTGTTGTTGATGTTGCGCAGTTCATCCAGCTCCGCGTCCACGCCGGTGGCGATGACGCCGCCTTCACGCAGCAGCACGGCGGGTTCTTCGGCGATCGCCTGCAGCACCTGGGCCAACTGCGGGTCCGGTGTCAGCGCCAGGTGCATCTGGTCCAACAGCAAGGCTCCACGCGGCGCCTTGTCGCGCAAGGCGGGCAGGGCCACCAGCGTGCTGCGCAGGCCGGCCAGTTCGCGTGGGCGCACCTGGCGCAGGGCCACGCGGGCGGCGATGCGTTCGACGTCGCTGATGTGGCGCAGCGCGTCGCGCAGGGGCTCGAAGCCTTCGGTCAGCAATTGCGCGATGGCGGCATGCCGTTCGCTGGCCCCACCACGTTCGCGCATGGGGTGCGTGAGCCAGTGGCGCAGGCGCCGGCTGCCCATGCCGGTGCGGCAGCTGTCCAGCAGGCTCAGCAGCGTGGGGCTGTCTTCGCCGCGCAGGGTCTGCACCAGTTCCAGGTTGCGGTGGGTGGCCGGGGGCAGGTCCAGCAGGTCGCCGCTGCGCTCCACTTTCAGCTGGCGCACGTGGGCGAGGGACTGGCCTTGGGTGTGTTCCGCAAAACTCAGCAGCGCAGCGGCGGCGGCGTGGGCCACGGGCACGTCCTGCGCGTTGAAGCCTTGCAGCGAAGCCACCTGCAGTTGTTCGCGCAGCTTGCGTTCGCCCAGAGCACTGTCGAACTGCCACTCGGGGCGGGCCGTGCGCGCAGCACGGGCTTGCTGGACGGCTTCGGGCAGCACACTGCCGTCGTGCAGGATCTCGGCCGGGGTCAGGCGGGCCAGCCAGGTGGCCAGCTCGCGTTCGCCGCATTCGGTCAGGCCCAAAGCGCCGCTGGACAGGCCCAGCCAAGCCAGGCCCCAGGTGGCACGGTGTTTGTGCACGGCCAGCAGCAGTGTGTCGGCACGCTCGGCCATCAGTTCGCTGTCGGTCACGGTGCCCGGGGTCACCACGCGTGTGACCTTGCGTTCGACCGGACCCTTGGCGGTGGCCACGTCGCCCACCTGTTCGGCCACGGCCACAGCTTCACCGAGCTTGATGAGCCGCGCCAGGTAGCCTTCCACCGAATGCACCGGCACGCCAGCCATCACCACAGGCGCGCCCGCGCTCTGGCCACGCTGGGTCAGCGTGATGTCCAGCAGCCGGTTGGCCTTGCGGGCGTCGTCGAAGAACAGCTCGTAGAAGTCGCCCATCCGGTAGAAGAGCAGGGTCTCCGGGAAGCCGGCCTTCAGGCGCCAGTACTGGGCCATCATGGGCGTGTGAGACGCCAGTTCGGCTTCGGTGGGTGTCTTCAAGATGGACTGCGAAAGCGGCGGGCGCGTTGGGGCTCTCATGCTAATCGGCCAGCGATCGGCCAGCGATCAGGCCACGGCCCGATCCCAGATGCCACTCTCAGCGCGCGTTGAAGCGGAAGACGTGTTCGGGGCCGTCTTCCACACGCACCTTCAACACCCAGCTGCCCTTGGGGTCGCCCTGGGTGACGGTCCAGCGCTGGCTGATGAGGCCTTCCTTGGGCTCCAGCAGCAGTTCGGTGATGGCGGTGCGGCCGTCCGAGGTGGTCTTGCGCTTGAGGCCCGGCTCCGGGTCACCCCAGGTTCTGGGTTCGGCGGGCAGGGTCAGCTCTTCGCGTACCCGTACCAGGCGAGCCTGGGTGCGCACCTGCATGCGCCAGCCAAAGGCCTGGCCGTCCTTGAGCGGTAGGACGCTTGATGGGACGAAGCTCTGCGGCATCTGGTCCACAGGCCCGAAGAGGCCGGCTTCTGCTTTGAGCACCAGGGTCTTGTCACTGCTGGCGGCCCCTGCAGCCAGGGTCACCGCAGCCAGCAGTGCCAGCAGGGCGGGGCGCGCGAAAGTCATCATGCCCTGGTCATTGGTCCGAGGGCCGCACTTTGCTGGCGACTGTCTCCGCCGCGCGAGCCGTGGCCTTGGCGCCCTTTTCGATACCTTCCGCCGCCGCATGCACGCCTGTCTTCACGCCGCGCACTGCTGCCTGGGCACCGCGTTCGATGCCGCTGGCGGCGGCCTTGGCGCCGCGTTCCACGGCCTGTTCGACTTTGCTGACCACGCTTTTCACCGTGCTCACGGCGGCCGGCTCGGTGGGCTGCGCCGCAGTCTGTGCAGCACTCGGCAGGGCTGCGACCAGCGCGAGTGCAGCCAGGGTCAGGTGGTGTTTCATGGCAAGGGTCGACCGGATGCTCGAGGAATGGTTCCAGCCATCGTAGGCCCGCAGCCTGCCTGCAGCGTATCCAAGTGCGTCGAGCCCGCGCTTTGCAGAACGGGCCTTCAGCGCACGGTCAGCGTGATCTCGTAGCTGTCATCGGGCGAGGACGCGTAGCCCATTCCCAGGCTCAGGTGCTGGATGATTTCCACGCGCAGCGTGTGGTCGCCCGGCGGCAGGTCCACGATGTTGGCGCCAACGCCGCAATTCACTGTGCGTTCACCACTGTGGAATTGCGACAGGTAAGAGAAGCACCCGATGACTGCGGAGCCATTGCCGCAATTGCCGCCCGAACTGCGGTTGGGGCAGGGGGCAGCCTCACGCAGGAAGCGGAAGTTGCCGCGGTCATGCGGGTCTCTCACATAGACCAGCAGCACATCGGAATCGTTGTTGGAGTCGAAGCTGACGTTCAAGTTGAACGCAGACGAAGCCTGTGAAGTGGGCGCAGGCACGGGGTTCGGTGATGCCGAGACGCTGTGCAACTGCGATTCGTTGAGCAACTCGCTCAAGCTGTTGGGGCAGCCAGCCAGCAGCAGGCTGCTGGCCATCAACAGCCACAAGGCCCATTTGCGAACGTGCATTCGTGGATTCATCAGGCCATTGTCCGGCAAGTCACTGTGCCCGGCTGAAGCGCACCAGCGCCGCCTCCAAGGCAAACAGATAGCCGTAGACAAAGCGGTCCATGGCCAGTTGCGGCTGCCCGCGCAGCAGCCGCCCAGCACCGCCATGGCCAGACCGGAGGCCACGGGAGTCAGGCCCAGGCCCACCAGGCGGGCGCCGGGGCTGTGCGCCAGCCCCTGCGTGACGACTTGCAGCAGGACTTCGCCAAACAGTTCCAGCAGCACTTCGATGATGAATTCCGTGGCGTGGGGCGGCTGGCGGGTCTGCGCAGGTCAGGGCGGTCGATGCCGCGCCGTGACGCAGCGCACGCTTGTGCTCCCAATGGTGGAAGACGGCCCCAATTGGGGGGCATCCAGTCCCTTCATCAATGGAGTGAACTTGGGTCCGACGGCCGAAAAATAGGTTCTGCGGCCGCCATCTGTGTGGCGAGTTCCGCTGCTGCAGCTGCGAAGGGGAAGGCCATGACCGCATATCCGGAAACCAGGACTGGGGTCGCCCAGGGGAGGGCACACGAGTTGCGCTTCGCGTCGCTCTTCGACCCGGGCCGGGGTGTGGTGGTGCCGTGTGACGAGGCCGGGCACGTGAACCTGGACGCACTCACCGAGCGCATGCGCACCGTGTACCTCGGCGCCCGCGCGATGGTGGGCCGCGAATACGCCTACCCGACGGTGCAGATTGGCCACTGATACCGCCCGGTGTCAGGCGCCTTCGAGCGCCAGTTACGCCGGTGCGGCTACCGGGGCTCCGGCGGCGGGGGGCGGATCGAATCGGCAGCGTCGCGGGACTCTGCGGCAATGCGGTTCACCTCTTCCGCACTTCTGCATTTCATCTGCAGGAATCGGCTGGCCGTGGGTGTTTCGTAGCCACAGACGGCTTCCGACGCGGGCTCGCCGCGGGCGCGGTATGTGCCGGGTTTGGCTGGCACAAAACTTTCGCAGGCGCTGGCCGCCAATGCCGCGACGATCACCAGTCCTGCGTTTGTCGCGCGGTGCCCGGACCGTTGCGGGCGCCAGGCGCCCAATCGTGAAACCAATGCAATGCTGATCATGATGCAAAGCACCGAGCCGCCAAGCTCGGACGGAGAAGCAGCCAAGTGGCCAGACGCCGCCAATCCTACGTGGCTTGGCAGCCTCAAGCAGGGGGAGTCGCTGCTGCAGCGCCGTTCGGATGCCTGCGGTCAGGCGTCCTTCTTGCGGAGCGGCTTGAGCATGTTCATGCCGGTGATGCCGTAGCCGAGTGACCGGTACAGCGCCTGCGCGGCCAGATTGAATCCGAAGACGTGAAGGCTGATCCTGCCAAGTCCCATGCCGGCCGCAATGTCCTCAATCTGCTCCAGCGCCGCCTTGGCATAGCCCTTGCCCCGAAAGGCTGGCTTGACACGGATGTTGTAGATGTAGCCGGTCCGGTCGGGGCGGGAAGCAACGACGGCAAACCAGAGCGAGCCGACCGGCACGTCCAAAGCGTCGACCCGGATCTCGTAGAAGTAGTGGTCGGGCGTCAGTCGCCCCTGCGGCAACAGCAGCGCGAATTCCGACCGTGCGTGCTCCAACGAGCGGTCGTCTTGCCAGCGGCCCGCAATGATGTTGTCTTGCGCGTATCCCGCAACGACATCTTCCGCAAAAGCTGGGAAGGCCTCTTGGGGCATGGGCAGGAGGGAGACCATTTCAAGCTGTACTGTAAGACGCCTCCTGGTCAGCAAGGAAGTTCAGCCGCACGAATCTGATGCGACGGACATGGACAAGCCTGAGAAGCGGCGCGGGCCAAACGGCCGAAGATGGCGCGCAGGTCATAGCGGCGGTTGAACAGGTACTGAATCTGACCGAGGTATCGATGAGCGTACTTGCGGAATCCGAACGCGTGATGGCTTCCGCTCAAGGCGGTCTTGATGTTGCCCAAGGCGGTGTTGACGGCCTGGAAGGCGGGGTGCTTGACGCTGGCTGCGCCGCCGCCGGTGACGTGAGGGTCGTGGACGATGCCCATGCCTTGCACGGCCGTGAAGCAGCCCAGGCCATCGGTGACCAGTGTGGCCGAGGCGGCAAGCGACTTGGCCGCGAACTCGTCGATGGACTTCTTGGGTAGGACACGTCAGGATGGCGTTTAAGTTCAAGCGTCGCCACGCCGTTCTTGGCTTGCGTCATCAGGTGCATGGCCATGAACCACGTCGTCAGCGGCAGCTTGCTGGACTCGAAGATCGCGCCACTGACCAGGCTGCACTGGTGCCGACAGCCAGCGCATTGGAAGTACAGCCTGCCCTGGCGACGGAACTCACTGCACTCGGCAAGCTGACTGCGAGGGCAGACGAATCCGTCCGGCCAGCGCCAACCTCGAACCAGCTCCTCACACCGCTCCAGCGAGCCGTAGCCCTGAAAAAACTCCATCATCGGCAGACCCCGCTGGCCATGCACCCTTTGCCGGCAGCCTGTAGCCGAGCGTGAGCTTTGCTTGACCAGAGTTGCAGCCGCCAAGTAGGCGGCACTTGTGTACGGGTTCAGGACCCGCTGCGCGATGAATTGCTCCATCAACTCCACCACCTCCGAGCAACGAGGAGTTCGCAGCGTTGACGATCGCGTCAACGGTCAACGTGGTGATGTCAGCTTTTACGGCTCGGAGATCCATGAGCGTGCCTTGGGGGCCTAACGTTCGAGCCAAGCCGGCACCAGCGGGCTTGGTGGCTTGCTGTTGGGGATCGGCTTGAGTGAGGGGTTAGGCGTCGGCGCGCCACACCCGAGAGCTTCGATGACTTATGATGTGTACAAGAAACAAGAAAGGTGTGCATCATGAGAACGAACATCGTCATCGACGACAAGCTCATGTCCGATACGCTGCGAGCGACCGGGTTGAAGACCAAGCGCGAGGCGGTTGAGCTTGGACTGAGGACGTTGTTGCGGCTCAGGCAGCAGTCTGAAATCAAAAAGCTCCGTGGAAAGATCACCTGGGAAGGCGATCTGGACGCGATGAGGCGCGACAAGTGATCCTCGTCGACTCCAGCGTATGGGTCGACTACTTTCGTGGCAAGAGCACAACTCAGACTGGGTTGCTCGAGGGACTGCTTGATTCACAGGAACTCGCCATAGGGGATCTGATCTTCACCGAGGTGCTGCAGGGCTGCAAGATCGACAAGGAATTCAACGACGTCCGCCGGTTACTTGGGCGCCTAGAAGTTATCGCGCTGAGTGGTGAGGACGTGGTTGTCGAAGCGGCAAGGAACTACCGGAAGCTCAGGAGTCTGGGCGTGACCGTGCGTGGAACCATCGACGTTGTACTGGCGACTCGATGCATCGTTAGTGGGCATCAGTTGCTGCATAGTGACCGTGACTTCGATGCGTTTGAGAAGCACCTGGGTCTGCGCTGCGTTTTCTCCGACGCCTGACGTTCGAGTCAAGCCGGCACCGACAGGAAAGTGACTGGGCCGCGCTGCAGTAAAAGCAAAGCTGCGCTGTAGCGCGGCCCTGGTACTTTGCTGTTGGGGATCGGCTTGAGTGAGGGGTTAGGCGTCGCCTTGCGGTGCTGACTCATTGACCGGCGACAGCTCATCAAAGAACTTCCACGTATTCGCGCCGTCGAACTTCCTCACGCGTACTGCAGCGAGGAGCTCGGGCTCGAAGTTGCCTAGGTTTACCCCGTGCTTTGAGTGGACCTTCGGGTCAAGCGGCTCCCAGTGAGTGGTGCAGCCGCATGTCCGGCAGTGGATCGTTCTGAGCGTTCTGTCGCCTTGGATGTACTCGGTCGTGTTCTCGGGGTGCCCGTCGATCTCAACCGTGCCGAACTCAAAGTAGACCCAAGGTCCTCCGATGCGCCGGCAAAGCGAGCAGTTGCAGTCCGTCGCGACGGTGGGAGTCGAAGGCAACTTCAATTTGACGGCGCCACAGTGGCAGGAGCCTTGGTGCATTTGGGTTTTGCTTTCCAGAGGGCGGAGACTGCCTGCGTTGGTTCCTGCAAGGCCTAAGGTTTGAGCCAAGCAGGCACCAGCGGCAAAGCGCCAGGGTCGCGCTGCACCAAAGGCACACCTGCACTGTAGCGCGGCCTTGGTGCGTTGCTGTTGGGGCTCGGTGTGAATGAGGGGTTGAGCGACGCCTTCTTCACCGTGTGTCAGCGCAGTCAATCGGTCTCCAGGGTCTGCCCGAAAGAGGGCAGCCGCTGGCAGGCAGCGACCGGTGCCTGGCGATGCTGAGCGTTCAAGTAGCGCATCCGCTGGCGGGAACTCTCGGAGCTTGGCCTGAGCGACGAGTTGGGTGTCAGCGCGCTCCGCGCCAGGAGACCCTTGGCAGGGCAAGCGTCAGACCTGGGACAGGAATCCAGCGGGCAGTGGGCTCGGGGCCAGTGCCCGCTGCCCAGACCAGTCCAGTATCTCCAGCCGGCCGTCCCCATGCTCCACCAGCGCGGTAAGACTTTCCACCCAGTCGCCGTCGTTGCAGTACAGCGTGCCGTCGATCAAACGCATCTCCGCATGGTG
>JANOAM010000215.1:0-4552 GCA_031411215.1 Betaproteobacteria bacterium | reverse complement strand
CAACCATGGGAAGCCTCAAAACGCTTGACACGCACAACGGTGTCTTTACTTCGCTGCGCCCGGTACCCAACGCCCTCGGCCTGCCACCACCGTGGCGTGCATGCTGTTGGCGCGCCACCAGTGGTGCCAGAGCGGGCGATTGGGGTGGCCTGTGGAGCGAAGTAAAGGAGGAGCCGCAGCTTGCGCAGCAAGTTGGGGCGGGGGACATGAGCGCAACAGGCCACCCCAAGCGCACGCGACCGCCACAGAACCAACGACCGCAAAGGGCCGCGAGAAGCCCCCGCTAGTCACGGCGAAGAATGAGACTAGGGCCTCACCCGCCAACGTGGACCACTGACATGCAAACACTTCGAATCAGCACCCGCAGGCCCGGGGTGGCCCAGGTGACGATGGCGCGGCCGGCCGTCTTCAACGCCTTTGACGAGGCCATGATCGCCGAGCTGGATGTGGCCTTCGCGGAACTCATTGCCGACGACAGCGTGCGTGTCATCGTGCTGGCCGGTGAAGGCAAACACTTCAGCGCCGGCGCCGATCTGCAATGGATGCAGCGCGCCAGCCAGGCCAGCCGCGAATGGAACCTGGCCGACGCACGCAAGTTCGCCGGCATGCTGGCGCGCATTGAAAGCGCACCGAAACCCACCGTGGCGCGGGTGCAGGGCGCGGCGCTGGGCGGTGGTGTGGGTCTGGCGGCGGCGTGTGACATCGCCATCGCGGCCGACAACGCCAGCTTCTCCGTCAGCGAGGCCAAGTTCGGCATCCTGCCCGCGGTCATCGGCCCCTACGTCACCAACGCGGTCGGCAAGCGCCAGGCCA
The DNA here is from genome assembly GCA_031411215.1 of Betaproteobacteria bacterium. GTDB lineage: Bacteria > Pseudomonadota > Gammaproteobacteria > Burkholderiales > Burkholderiaceae_C > Rubrivivax. The sequence continues at coordinate 3,739 of JANOAM010000215.1, read as the reverse complement.
AGCGGCTGGCCTTGACCACCGAACGCATCGGCGCGACGGAAGCCCTGGAGCTGGGCTTGGTGCAACGTGTGGTGGCCGCCGATGCGCTGGACGCCGCCGTGGACGAGACCCTGGTGCACCTGCTGGCGGGCGGCCCCGGCGCGCAGCGCGAGATCAAGACACTGTTCGCCCAACTGCAGGTCGGCCCCATCACGCCGGACGTGGTCGAGCTCACCGCGCAGACCATCAGCCGCGTGCGTGGCACGGACGAGGCGCGTGAAGGCTTTGACGCCTTCCTGTCCAAGCGCCCGGCAACCTGGATTCCAAAATGAGTGGCATGAATCTGCAGCAGACCCCGGTCCTGGTCATTGGCGCCGGCATCATGGGTGCGGGCATTGCGCAAGTCGCGGCGCAGGCCGGCCACCCGGTCAGCCTGTTCGACATGCGCGAAGGTGCCGCCTCCGCAGCCAAGACCAAGCTGGCGTCCACGCTGGACGGCTTGGTCACCAAAGGCAAGCTGACGGTTGATGCGGCGCAGGCCACGCTGTCGCGAATCCAGCCCATCACGGCCTTGAGCGACGCCGCGCAGGCGGGCCTGGTGGTGGAAGCCATCGTGGAAGACCTGGCCGCCAAGCGCGCGCTCTTCCAGCAGCTGGAAGGCATCGTGGATGAGACCTGCGTGCTGGCCACCAACACCAGCAGCATCAGCGTCACGGCCATTGCCAACGGCTTGAAGCACCCGGGCCGCCTGGTGGGCATGCACTTCTTCAACCCCGTGCCACTGATGAAGCTGGTGGAAGTGGTCAGCGGTCTGCAGACATCGCAGGACGTGGCCGACGCCATCCACGCGCTCAGCAAGACCTGGAGCAAAGTGCCGGTGCACACCAAGAGCACACCGGGCTTCATCGTCAACCGCATCGCTCGGCCCTACTACGCCGAAACGCTGGCGCTGCTGCTGGAACAGGCCGCCGCGCCGCAGGTGCTGGACGCCTGCCTGCGTGGTGCCGGCTTCCGCATGGGGCCTTGCGAGCTGATGGACCTGATAGGCCATGACACCAACTTCGCGGTGACGCATTCCGTCTACGCGGCCAACTTCCAGGACAAACGTTTTGTGCCCAGCCTGGTGCAGGCCGAGATGGTGGCCGGCGGCCTGCTGGGCCGCAAGAGTGGGCGCGGTTTCTACGGCTACCCGGACGGCGCGCCTGCCCTGCCGGTGGCCGTGCATGAGGCGCCCGCCACCGCACGTGAAGTCACCGTGCATGGTGAAGGTGCGATTGCCGACCTGCTGGAAGAACGCGCCACTGCCGCGCTGGCCAACCAAGGCTGGGGTCCAGCCCGGCTGCGCAACAGCGGGTGGACAGGCCTGGAAGTTGACGGCGCCAGACTGGTGTTGACGACGGGCCGTACGGCGGGCGATATCGCGGCGGGCCTGCCGCGCAAGGACGTGGCCGTCTTCGACCGACCGCTGCAGCTGCCACCCGCGCCCGGCACCGCGCTGGCTTACGCCGTGGCCGACAGTGCCAGTGCGCATTGGCGCGCCCAAGCGCCGGCCTGGTTGGCCGCCTTGGGCTTCTCGCCGCTGCCGATGGCGGACGCCCCTGGCCTGGTCGTGGCGCGCACCGTGGCCATGCTGATCAACGAAGGCGCCGACGCCGTGCTGCAAGGTGTGTGCACACCCGAAGGCGCCGACGCGGCGATGAAGCTGGGTGTCAACTACCCCGCCGGGCCGTTCGAGTGGCTGGCCAGCTGGAACGAAGCCGCCGTCGCGCAACTGCTGGATGCGCTGGACGCCCACTACCGCGGCGAACGCTACCGCGTCAGCCCCTGGCTGCGCGGGCGTGCTGCCGTCAACGACTGAGGAACCGACATGACACAAGCCCAGACCCAAGCCTTCATCTGCGACGCCATCCGCACGCCTTTTGGCCGCTACGGCGGTGCACTGTCGTCCGTGCGCACCGACGACCTGGGCGCCATCCCGCTGAAAGCGTTGATGGCGCGCAACCCCAAGGTCGACTGGGCGGCAGTGACCGACGTGCTGTACGGCTGCGCCAACCAGGCCGGCGAAGACAACCGCAACGTCGCCCGCATGGCCGCGCTCTTGGCCGGCCTGCCGCAGGAGTTGCCCGGCGCCACCATCAACCGCCTGTGCGGCAGCGGGCTGGACGCGGTGGGCACGGCCGCACGCGCTATCAAGGCGGGTGAGGCGCAGTTGATGATCGCCGGCGGTGTGGAAAGCATGAGCCGCGCGCCCTTTGTCATGCCCAAGGCCGAGAGCGCCTTCAGCCGCAGCCATGCGGTCTACGACACCACCATCGGCTGGCGCTTCATCAACAAGCGCATGAAAGAGCTCTACGGCGTGGACAGCATGCCGGAGACCGCTGAGAACGTGGCCACGGACTTCAAGATCGAACGCGAGGCGCAGGACCGCATGGCGCTGCGCAGCCAATTGAATGCCGTGGCCGCGCAGAAGGCCGGCCACTTGTCGGCCGAGATCACGCCGGTCAGCATCGCGCAAAAGAAGGGCGACGCGCTCATCGTTGACACCGACGAACATCCGCGCGAAACCAGCCTGGAAGCGCTGTCCAAACTGAAGGGCGTGGTGCGCCCCGACGGCACGGTCACCGCAGGCAACGCCAGCGGCGTCAACGACGGCGCCTGCGCGCTGATCCTGGCCAGCGAACCAGCCGCCGCGCGCCACGGCCTGACGCCGCGCGCCCGCGTGGTGGGCATGGCCACGGCAGGCTTGGCCCCGCGCATCATGGGCTTCGGCCCCGCGCCGGCCACGCGCAAGGTGCTGGAACTGACGGGTCTGTCCATCGCGCAGATGGACGTCATCGAACTCAACGAAGCCTTCGCCGCACAAGGCCTGGCCGTGCTGCGCGACCTGGGCCTGGCCGACGACGACGCGCGGGTCAACCGCTGGGGCGGCGCCATCGCCCTGGGCCACCCGCTGGGCGCCAGCGGCGCACGGCTGGCCACCACAGCGGTCAGCCAGTTGCACCGCCTGGGCGGCCGCTATGCGCTGTGCACCATGTGCATAGGCGTGGGCCAGGGCATTGCGGTGGTGCTGGAAAGGGTCTGATGGGTTGACCGGCGAGAATGCCGCACCAGCCCACAGCAGGAGAGCCCGGTGTCCTTGAAAGTTGCCCTGATCGGTTCACGCTACTTCGCCGCCACCGTCTTTGAAGCCCTGCGCCAGGAGTCCGGCGTCACCATCGCCGCCGTGGTGGCCCCTGCGGAAGATGACCGCCTGGCGCTGGCCGCGCGCAAGGCCAGCGTGGCCCATGTGCATGTGCTGACCAACCCGAAGCTGGTGCCTGCCGAGGCGGTGCCGGAAGGCATGGACCTGATCGTCGCCGCGCACACGCATGCACGTGTCAGCAACGAGGCGCTGGCACGTTCGCGGTTGGGCGGCGTGGGCTACCACCCTTCCTTGCTGCCGCGCCACCGTGGCATTGCGGCTGTCGAATGGACGGTGCTGCAGGGCGACGCCATTGCCGGCGGCTCGGTCTACCACCTGGCTGACGGCTGGGACGCCGGCGCCATTGCCGCGCAGGACTGGTGCTTTGTCGCCCGCGGCGAAGGCGCGCGTGAACTGTGGGAACGGGCCCTGGCGCCAATGGGCCTGAAGCTGCTGGCCCAGGTGGTGCGCCACGCGCGCGACCATGGCGCTCTGCCCGCGTTGGTCCAGGACACCCGCTTTGCCACGCGTGCGCCCATGCTGCGCCGCACGGTCCAGCTGGCCGACGAACCGGCCCCG
>JANOAM010000214.1:0-2608 GCA_031411215.1 Betaproteobacteria bacterium | reverse complement strand
CGGGCGCGGCTTGAGACAGTGCCTGGGTGGGCACGGGCGGGGGCGTGTTGGGGAGGCTCATCGTCGCGGGATCAGTTCCCCTATTCGACCACATCCGGCCGAAACTGAAGGGCCATTTGGTCGCGGGGGGTGACACAGGTGGTGACGCAGGCAGTGACGCGGGCCGGCCGCATAGACTCGCGCCCCATGGCTGACGACAAACAACGCCCAGCAGCGGCCACGCCGCGCTCGCTGTCCGGGCTGCTCCCCTTCATCAAGCCCTACCGCGGTCGTGTGGCGCTGGCGGGGCTGTTCCTGGTGCTGGCCGCGGCCAGCACCTTGGCGTTTCCGGTCGCGCTGAAGGTACTGATCGACCAGGGCCTGATCGCCACCGACCCCGGTGAGCGTGTGATGGCGCTGCGTGGCCACTTCCTGGCCCTGTTTGGCGTGGCCGCGGCCCTGGGCGGGTTTTCCGCCGCGCGCTTCTACATGGTCAGCTGGCTGGGCGAACGCATCACGGCCGACCTGCGCAACGCCGTCTATGCCCACGTGCTGCGGCAAAGCCCGGAATTCTTCGAGAGCACCAAGACCGGCGAGGTGCTGTCGCGCCTGACCACCGACACGACGCTGGTGCAGACCGTCGTCGGCAGCAGCCTGAGCATGGGCCTGCGCAATGTGGTCATGGGCGCGGGCGCGGTGGTGATGCTGGTCGTCACCAACCCCTGGGTGATGACGCAGGTGATGGGCATCCTGGTGCTGGTGGTGCTGCCGGGTGTGTACTTCGGCCGCCGCGTGCGCAAGCTCAGCCGGGCCAGCCAGGACCGCGTGGCCGATTCCAGCGCCATCGCGGCCGAGGTGCTGGGCGAGATCCCCGTGGTGCAGAGCTACGTGCAGGAAAGCCGCGAAGCCGCACGTTTTGACCGCAGCACCGAAGAAGCCTTTGCGACCGCCCGCAAGCGCACACGCGTGCGGGCGCTGCTGGTCGCCTTCATGATCACCGCCACCTTCGGCGCGCTGCTGTGGGGCCTGTACCAGGGTACGCAGGCGGTGATCGCCGGCAAGGTCAGCGCCGGGCACCTGGGGCAGACCGTCGTGTTCGTGATCATCCTGGTCGGCGCCGTGGCCGTGCTGTCGGAGGTCTACGGCGACCTGCTGCGCGCGGCCGGCGCCACCGAGCGTTTGATGGAACTGCTGGCCGCCACGTCGCCGGTCGCCGACCCGGCCACTCCGCGTGCGCTGCCACCCGCGCACGGCGGCTCCAGCGTGGAACTGAAGGGCGTGACCTTCCACTATCCGTCGCGGCCCAAGCAGGCGTCGCTGGTGGACATCAACCTGAGCGTGAAGCCGGGCGAGACCGTGGCGCTGGTCGGACCCAGCGGCGCCGGCAAGAGCACGGTGCTGCAGCTGCTGCTGCGCTTCTACGACACCCAGCAGGGCGTCGTGAGCCTGGACGGCGTGCCGGTGCGCGACCTCAGCCTGACCGCGCTGCGCCAGCGTGTGGGCATCGTGCCGCAGGACAGCACGGTGTTTTCGACCAGCGCGCTGGAGAACATCCGCTACGGCCGGCCGGACGCCAGCAATGACGAGGTCATCGCCGCCGCCAAGGCCGCCTTCGCACATGAATTCATCACTGCCTTGCCCGAGGGTTACGAGACCTACCTGGGCGAGCGTGGTGTGCGCCTGTCGGGCGGTCAGCGTCAGCGCATCAGCATCGCCCGCGCCATGCTCAAGAACCCGCCGCTCTTGCTGCTGGACGAAGCCACCAGCGCGCTGGACGCGGAAAGTGAACGTGTGGTGCAGCAGGCGCTGGAAGCGGCGATGGCGGACCGCACCACCATCGTCATCGCACACCGACTGGCCACCGTGCTGAAGGCCGACCGCATCGTGGTGCTGGAAGCCGGGCGCATCGTGGACATCGGCACGCACCACGAACTGGTGGCACGTGGCGGCTTGTACGCGCGACTGGCGTCCATGCAATTCGACCTGCAACCGGCAGCTTGAAGAGCCGCCGATAATTCGATCCATGACCACGAGCGTCCTGCACGCCCCCTACGAAGACCTGATGCGCCACGTGTTCGCACACGGCGTGGACAAGGCCGACCGCACCGGCACCGGCACACGCAGCGTGTTCGGCCACCAGATGCGCTTTGACCTGAGCCAAGGCTTCCCGCTGATCACCACCAAGAAGGTGTTCATGAAGGCCATCGTGCTGGAACTGCTGTGGTTCCTGCGCGGCGACAGCAACGCCAAGTGGCTGCAGGAACGCGGCGTCACCATCTGGGACGAATGGGCCGGGCCCGACGGCGACCTGGGGCCGGTCTACGGCGTGCAATGGCGCAGCTGGCCCACACCCGACGGTGGCCACATCGACCAGATCGCCGAGGTGGTGAAACAGCTCACGACCAACCCGGACAGCCGCCGCATCATCGTCAGTGCCTGGAACGTGGCCGAGCTGTCCAAGATGGCGCTGATGCCCTGCCACGCCTTCTTCCAGTTCTATGTCGCCGACGGCAAGCTGAGCTGCCAGCTCTACCAGCGCAGCGCCGACATCTTCCTGGGCGTGCCCTTCAACATCGCCAGCTATGCACTGCTGACGCACATGCTGGCGCAACAGTGCGGCCTGGAGGTC
>JANOAM010000213.1:0-14347 GCA_031411215.1 Betaproteobacteria bacterium | reverse complement strand
TTCTCATCAACTCGCCAGTTCGGCCAGGTAGAGGCCTGGCTCGCGGTCGCCGTCGGCACTGAACAGCACCGCCTTCTCATCGGGCGTGAACGAAGGATGCGGGTGCGTGACCTGGCGGCTGGCCTTGTAGACGCCCCAACTGCTGTCGTGGTGGGCGATAGGCCGCGTGGTCCCCGCCTTCAAGTCGAAGAGATGCAGGAAAGGGTCGCCCTTCAACATCTCGTTGGCCGAGCCGCTGGCCGCGTCGGCGGCCTGGCCGCAGCCGTCGCCGACGATCAGTGTGCCGTCGTGGTTGCTCATCAGGTGCGAGCAGGGCGGCATCTGCATGAGTGGCTTGTCGGCCAGCGTCACCGGGTCCAGCGACCGGATCCAGCGCTCCGGCTGGCCCAACTGGTAACTGACGTAGATCATGGCCGACCCGTCCGGCACCCAGAACTCGTGCGTGCAGCTCTCGCCGTTCAGGTGATCCTTGGCGCAGCGGCGGTTCGTGCCGTCTTCGTTGATGAACCACATGCGCGCGTCGATCAAATCGTGCGGGCCTTCGTGGCAGTAGGCGACCGTGCTGTCGTCAAACGGGCGGTACTGCGGGTGGCCCAGCCAGCCCTTCTGTTCCAGGATGACCTGGCGTTCACCGGTGGCCAGGTCAATGCTGAACAGTCGGCACAGCGGCTTCTTGTGGAACATTTCGTCGAACTTGCGCCAGTCCGACAGCGGGAACCAGTCGGCCGCCGAGATCTCGATGCCCACCATCTTCGTGCAGCCGCTGTTGGCCACCCAGGTGCCGTAGCCCACCCAGCCTGGCGGCACGGTGTAGGCGACTTCTTCCATCAGCGTAGCCAGGTCCAGGCGGATCAGCTGGCGTTCGGCGCGCACGAAATAGAGGTGCTTGTCGTCGGGGCTCATGAAGCCACCGAAGGTGTTTTCGCCAACGCCCTCCGTCAGCTGCAACGCGGTCTGTGATTTCAGGTCCAGCAGGTGGTAGTTCCAGTTGGGGCTGGGCGCGGGGCCGAACTCACCCGCGAAGATCAGCTTGCTGCCGTCGTTGGTGAAGCACTTTTGATAGAAGTAGTTGCGGTGGCAGGTGACGTCCGGCGGCGTCAGGCGCGTCACACGTGCGCCGGTGTCCGGGTCGTGCTTGGTCGTGAAGTTGAACTGGTGCTGGGTGTGCTTGGACATGATGGACTTCACTGGATGCGCTTGAGAAGCGCGTTGCCTTCCTTGATCAGCCGGTCGCCGGCCTGCGCGTCATTGGCCTTGCCGTAGGCCACGGTCTCGAAGACCTCGCGCATGAACTTGTGCAGGCGGGCGTGTTCGAACAGCGGCGCCGGCAGGTCGATACGGCCTTCGCTTTTCAGGTGCTGGATGAACTGGTGGGCCTGCATCTCCAGCGGCGGCAGTTGTCTGGCCTGCAGCAGCGCCGCCAACGGGTCGCGCGCAGCAGGGGCGCCGCGTGTGCGGCCCAGCGCCTTGGCAGCGTCGGCGTCGGTCAACAGGAAGTTGATGAAGCGCGCCGCCCATTCGGGTTGGCGGCTGTTGCGGCCCACGGCGTACATCAGCGTGGGGCGGCCGAACAAGCCGCTGTTCTTGGCACTCGGCAGTGTGGGGAAGGCGCCCAGCGCCAGCTGTTGGCCAGGCTTGAGCGTACCGGCCCGCAGGCCTATGGCGGAGTCCCAGGTGTAGTTACCGGCCCACTGGCCCGTCACCCAGTCTTGCTGCTGTTCGGTCGGCTTGTCGGCACCGCCCAGGCTGGCGCGCAAGGGCAACGACGTGGCGGTGTGGCTGTTCACCAGCTGCTGGTAGACACGCACCCATTCGCGCGCGGCTTCCGTGCTCATCGCCACACGCGCCGGTTGTCCGGGCGTGGGGTCGACATAGGCCGTGCCGTGTTTCTGGTGCACATAGGCCTGGGCCAGCAGCATCATGTCGTAGAGCTCGCCGTCCAGCGGGTAGTGGTGCTCACCCAGCTTCCGCTTGAAGACGGGGCCGGCGGCAAACAGCTCGTCCCAGGTCGTGGGCAGCGCCAGGCCAGCGCGCTGGAAGGTGCTCTGGTTCCACAGCAGCAGGCGCGCGGTGTAGGACACGGGCAAGGCGTTGAGCTTGCCGGCCACACGCCCCATGCTGATGTCGTTGGCGCTGAACTGGTCCAGCGACAGCAGGCTCTTGTAGGCGTCCAGGTCGGTGACACCCGTGCCGCGCTTGCTGAACATGGCCAGCCAGGCCCAGTTGATCTGCATCACGTCGGGCTCCGAGCCGCCAGCCACTTGTGTGGTGAGCCTCTCCAGGTAGCCGTTGAAACCCATGTACTCGGCCTTGATCTTCAGGCCGGGGTTCTTCTGCTCGAAGAGGACGATGGCCTTCAGCGTGGCCGCGTGGCGTGCGGAGCCGCCCCACCAGGCGAAGCGCAACACGCGTGGTGACTCCGCATGCACCCACGGGGCCGCGACAGTGGCCGCGCCCAGCAGGAGTGCCTGTCGCCGCTTCAGCACAAACGGGCTCCTGTACCGTCGTCGAACAAATGGCAGGCGGCCATCTGCAGGTGGAAGGTGTGGGCCGAGCCGCGGGCTGCGCCCGGCAGCGCATGTTGCTGGTCGGCCGGCACGCGGGCGGTCAAAGGCACATCCCCAACGGCGAAGTGCACGAAGACCTCGTTGCCCATGTGCTCCAGCGAACGCAGCGTGCCGCGCACCGGCATGCTGTCGCCCTGGGCGCGCGGGCCGGCGCTGATGTGTTCCGGGCGCAGGCCGAACTTCAGGGCCTGCACGGTGCCCGGCAAAGCCGCGGCCTTGGCAGCCGGCAGCGGCAGCCACTGGCCGCCCAGCACCAGACCGGCTTCGCCTTCACGTGACTGCAATGCCGCGGGCTGGATGTTCATCTCCGGGCTGCCGATGAAGCTGGCGACAAAGGCGTTGGCCGGCCGGTCGTACAGCGCGGTAGGGCTGTCCACCTGCTGGATGACACCGTCCTTCAGCACGCAGATGCGCTCGCCCATGGTCATGGCTTCCACCTGGTCGTGCGTCACGTAGACCACGGTGGCGGGCTGGCCCTGTTCGCGCAGCGTGCGGTGCAGGTCGGTCAAGCGCATGCGCATGTTGGCGCGCAGTTTGGCGTCCAGGTTGGACAGCGGCTCGTCGAAGAGAAACACCTCGGGCTTCTTGACGATGGCGCGGCCCACGGCCACCCGCTGGGCCTGTCCGCCGGACAACTGCTTGGGGTAGCGGTCCAGCAGGTGTTCCATTTCCAGGAGTTGCGCGGCGTGGCGCACACGCTGGTCGACTTCCGCTTTGGAGGTGCCTGCGAGCTTCAGCCCGAAGGCCAGGTTCTCGTAGACCTTCATGTGCGGGTACAGCGCGTAGTTCTGGAACACCATGGCGATGCCACGCTGCTTGGGCGGCAACGTGTTGACCACCTTGTCGCCAATGCGCAGTTCACCCGCGCTGATGCTCTCCAGCCCGGCGATCATGCGCAGCAGCGTGCTCTTGGCGCAACCACTCGGCCCCACGAAGACCATGAACTCGCCGTCGCGGACTTCCAGGTCGACGCCGTGCACGGCCTTGAAACCGTTGGGGTAGGTCTTCTCGATCTTGCGCAGGCTGAGTTGTGCCATCGCTGTTCAGCCTTTGATACCGGAGGAGGACGCACCTTCGATGAAGTGCTTCTGCGCCATGAAGAACACGGCCACACTGGGAATGAGCGCCACCACGCTGATGGCGATGACATTGGCCCACTCGACTTCTTCCGTCGCGCCTATGCTCATCTTGAGCGCCAGCGACACGGGGTATTTCTCCACGCTGCTCAAGTAGATCAGCGGCCCCATGAAGTCATTCATGGTCCAGATGAACTGGAAGACGATGACGGAGATGATGGCGGGCTTGAGCAGCGGCACGATGATGTAAATCAGCATCTGCAGCGCGTTGCAGCCGTCGATGAGTGCGGCCTCTTCCATGTCGCGCGGGATGCCGCGCAGGAACTGCACCAGCATGAAGACGAAGAAGGTGTCGGTGGCAAAGGCGCTGGGAACGATCAGCGGCAGGTACGTGTCCAGCCAACCGATCTCCTTGAACATCAGGTACTGCGGCAGGCGCAGCACGATCAGCGGCAGCATCATGGTGCCGACCATGATGCTGAACAGCAGCTTCTTGCCGTAAAACTCAAACCGGGCGAACGCATACGCGACGAGCACACAGCTGATCACCGTGACGATGATGCGCGGCACCGTGATCAGGAAGCTGTTCAGAAAGTAGGTGGCGAAGGTGTACTCGGTGCTGGTCTTCCAGCCTTTGACGAAGCCGCCGAAGTCAAAGCGGCTGGGCCAGAAGCCGACCTCGGTGAAGATCTCGGTGTTGGTCTTGAAGCTGGCACCCACCAGCCACAACAGCGGGTACAGCATGACCACCGCCACGGCCAGCAAGGCGGTGGTGCGCAGCAGGGTGCGGCTGCGCTCGGCGTGTTCGGCGTGGGCGGTGCTCATGGGTTCGTCACTTCTTCGCCTGTTCTTTTTCGCCGGCGTAGAACACCCAGTAGCGGCTGCTCCAGAAACTCAGCGCACTCAGGCCCCCAACCAGCGCAAACAGCACCCAGCTGAGCGCGGCGCCATAACCCAGGTTGAAGAAGCGGAAGCTCTGGTCGTAGATGTACAGGGCCAGCACGTAGGTGCTGCTCAGCGGGCCGCCTTCGGTGATGGCGTAGGGCCCGTTGAATTCCTGGAAGGCATGCACCATCTGCATGATCATGTTGAAGAAGATCACCGGCGTGATCAGCGGCACGGTGATGCGCCAGAACTGCGTCCAGGCGCTGGCGCCGTCAATCTCTGCCGCTTCGTACAAGGACGTGGGCACGTTCTGCAGCGCGGCCAGGAAGATGACCATGGCGGACCCGAACTGCCAGGTGAACAGCAGCACGATGGTCCACATGCTGTAGTGCTCGTCGGCCAGCCAGGCGACAGGTTCCAAGCCCAACTTGACCAGCACCAGGTTGACCAGCCCGTACTTGCTGAAAATGAAGCGCCACAACACCGCGGTGGCGATGCTGCCACCCAGAATGGACGGTAGGTAGAACGCGCTGCGGAAGAAGTTGATGCCACGCAGCTTGGCGTTGAGCACATGCGCGATGAACAGCGCAAAGCCCACACGCATGGGCACGGCCAGCACCGCGAACCACAGCGTCACGCCCAGGCTCTTGACGAACAGCGGGTCGTCGCCGAAGAGTTCCTTGTAGTTCTGCAGACCGATGAACACCGGCGGGTCCATCAGGTCGTACTGCGTGAAGCTGAGCGCAAAGCTCATCACGAAGGGGAACAGCTTGAACAGCAGCACCCCCAGCACGAAGGGCAGGACGAACAGGAACCCTAGTCGCTTGTTCTCATACACGGCAAGTGCTCAGCGGGCGAGCCAGCCGCCGTCCACGGCCACCGTGTAGCCGTTGATGTAGTTGCTGGCCTGCGAAGCCAGGAACACCACCGGGCCACCCAGGTCTTCCGGCACGCCCCAGCGGCCCGCCGGGATCCGTTCCAGGATGGCCGCGCTGCGGCCTTCGTCGGCACGCAGCGCGGCGGTGTTGTTGGTGGCCATGTAGCCGGGTGCGATGGCGTTGACGTTGATGCGGTGGCCGGCCCATTCATTGGCCATCAGCCGCGTGATGCCCATGACACCACTCTTGCTGGCGGTGTAGGACGGCACGCGCACGCCGCCCTGGAAGGACAGCATGCTGGCGACGTTGATGATCTTGCCGCCCGTGCCTTGCGCCATGAACTGGCGCGCCGCGGCCTGCGAGAAGAAGAAGACGGACTTGACGTTGATGTCCATCACGTCGTCCCAGTCCTTCTCGCTGAACTTGATGGCGTCTTCGCGGCGGATGATGCCGGCGTTGTTGACCAGGATGTCCACATGCCCGCGGAAGTCACGTGCCTTGCTGATCAGCCCTTCAATGCAGCTGATGTCGGACAGGTTGGCGCGCAGGTCCAGAAAACCGCGGCCCAGCGCTTCCACGCGCTTCTGGGTTTCCGAAGGTGCGGTGACGTTGACGCCCACCACGTCGGCACCGGCTTGTGCCAGCGCGCAGGCCATGCCCTGGCCCAGGCCCGTGTCGCAGCCGGTGACGATGGCGACCTTGCCTTCAAGCTGGAAGCTGTCGAGGATCATGTTCAGCGTCCCGTTCAGCGCAGCGTGGTCATGGCCACGTGGTCCATGTCACTGAAGACCTGGTTCTCGCCCACCATGCCCCAAATGAAGGTGTAGGCCTGCGTGCCCACGCCGCTGTGGATGGACCAGCTGGGGCTGATGACGGCCTGTTCGTTGCGCACCACCAGGTGGCGGGTTTCGGTCGGTTCGCCACACATGTGGAAGACGACACCATTGGCCGGCATGTCGAAGTAGAAGTAGACCTCCTTGCGCCGGTCATGCTGGTGGCAGGGCATGGTGTTCCACAGGCTGCCGGGTTCCAGCTGGGTCATGCCCATCAGCAGCTGGCAGGTGGGCAGCACGCTGGGCACCAGGAACTTGTGGATGGTGCGGCGGTTGCTGGTCTTGGCGTCGCCCAGGGTCTCCGGGCTGGCTTCGGCCAGGGTCACCAACTTGTTCGGGTAGTGGCAGTGGGCCGGCGCGCAGTTGAAGTACAGCTTGGCCGGGTTGGCCGGGTCCAGGCTGGTGAAGCTGAGGTCCTTGGCACCCTGGCCGATGTACAGCGCTTCACGCGGGCCGACTTCATAACGTTGGCCGTCGGCTTCCACCAGGGCGCCGCCGCCGATGTTGATCAGGCCCAGTTCACGCCGTTCCAGGAAGAAGCTGGTGCCGGTGAACTTGCCCAGCTCGGCCGCAAAGCGCACGGTCTGGGTCACCGGGAAGATGCCGCCGACGATGATGCGGTCGATCTGGCTGTAGGTCAGGGTGGCCTGGTCGGCCACGAACAGGTCTTCGACCAGGAAGTGGCGGCGCAGGCCGTCCGTGTCCAGGGTCTTGGCGTGCTCGCTGTGGATGGGTTGGCGGATGTCCATGGGGGGTCCTGCTGGGAAAAGCGGTGTCTGGAGGGCGGGCGGAATTCCGCGACGGATCGGAGCGTAAGGCAAAAATGAAGTGCGGCGGAATCATGGTTTCTAATTAGTGAACCACTGTTTCTTTTTTGATGTGCGGTTGCTACAGTTCCTCCGAATCGCTGTCCCGGAGACGCTTGCATGACCCCATTCACCCCCGCCGACGCCGTGCCCTGGACGGAACTGGGCGACGGCATCCGCCGCAAGGTCCTGGCCCACACGCCGGACCTGATGTCGGTGCTGGTCCAGTTTGACAAGGGCGCCATCGGCACGCCCCACGCGCACGACGTGCACACGCAGATCGCCTATGTGGTGGCCGGTTCCTTCGAAGCCACCGTGGCCGGCCAGACCCAGGTGCTGCGGGTGGGCGACTGCTTCCTGGCCAAGCCGCTGGCCTTGCATGGCGTGGTGGCACTGGAAGCCGGCAGCACGCTGCTGGACCAGTTCTCGCCGCGCCGCGACGACTACCTCTGAACACCCTGTCCTGACCGCTTTCTGAAAACGAGCGCCGGCCCGCACTGCAGCGGACGGCGCCACCCGCTGAAGCCCCAAGGTGCCCTGCGTGCGCCGGCCCTGAAACCCCCACCGACCGCCAAACCTCTACAAGCCGCCACCCGCGCGGCGCGGCAGGTCGGACCCACGGAGACAAACCGCATGCAAGCCGTTCATCACCGCGCCACCCGTTTCGGGTCTTCGCGCCGCTTTCAACTGAGTGCCCTGGCCACTGCGGCCGGTCTGGCCGTGCTGGCCGCTGGCGCTGCGCAAGCGCAGCAATCCAAGCCCGCCGCCGACGCAGGTGACCGCGTTGTCATCACCGGCTTCCGTGCCTCCATCGAAACCGCGCTGACCGCCAAGCGCGAAGACGCCGGCATCGTCGACGCCATCCGCGCCGAAGACATCGCCAAGTTCCCCGACACCAACCTGGCGGAAAGCCTGCAGCGCATCCCCGGCGTGGTGATCGACCGCGACGCCGGCGAAGGCCGCAACATCACCGTGCGCGGCCTGGGTCTGGACTTCACCCGTGTGCGCATCAACGGCATCGAGGCGCTGGCCACCACGGGCGGCACCGACAGTTCGGGCGGCAACAACCGCAGCCGCGGCTTCGACTTCAACGTCTTCGCAGCCGAGCTCTTCAACAGCATCACCGTGCGCAAGAGCGCCAGTGCCGACGTGGACGAAGGCTCGCTGGGCGCCACGGTGGACCTGTCCACCATCCGCCCGTTTGACCTGAAGGGCTTCACTGCCACCGCGTCCGTCAAGGCCCGCTACAACGACCTCAACGGCAAGACCGACCCGCGCGCGGCGTTCCTGATCGGCAACACCTTTGCCAACCGCACGGTGGGCGCCGTGTTCTCCGCCGCCTTCAGCAAGCGCCGCGTCGCCGAAGAAGGTTTCTCCACCGTGCGCTGGGACAACGGCCCGTCTTCGGGCGGTTGGTGCGCGCCGACCGGGTCCACGGCCAACCCCACCACGTCCACCGCCACCACCTGCGGCCCCGCTGCGCAAGGTGTGGCGCGAGTGACCGGCGACGCCACCACCACGCCCGCCTACACGGCCAGCAGCGACGCCGCCAACTTCCACCCGCGCCTGCCGCGCTACGGCCGCCTGACGCACGACCAGGACCGCATCGGCATCACCACCTCGCTGCAGTGGAAGCCGCAAGAAGGCACGCTCGTCACCGCCGACCTGCTGTACGCCAAGCTCAACGCCACGCGCCAGGAAGATTTCCTGGAAGCCATCTCCTTCAGCCGCACGGCGGGCCAGGGCGGCAAGCCGCAGACCAGTGTGCTGCAAGCGCAGTACGCACCCAACGGCGCGTTGCTGTACGGTGCCTACAACGGCGTGGACATCCGCGCCGAGAGCCGCTTCGACGAACTGCACACGGAATTCAGCCAGCCCACGGTGACCTGGGAGCAGACCCTCACGCCGTCGCTCAAGCTGTCGGCCAAGGCCGGCCGCGCCACGTCGCGCTTCCGCAACCCGGTGCAGACCACCACCACGCTGGACGCGCTGAACGTCAACGGCTACAGCATCGACTTCCGCGGCAATGACCGTCTGCCGGCCATCACCTACCCGTTCAACCCGACAACGGTAGGTGGTGCGCTGACGCTGGTGTCGGTGCCGCAAGTCACGTCGGGCACCCAGCCCACCACGGTCACCAACACCACGACCAGCGAAATCCGCATCCGCCCGCAAGGCTCCACCAACATCAACGACTCAGCCAACGCGACGCTGACCTGGGACGTGAGCGACGCCGTCACCGTGCGCGGCGGCCTGGACCGCAAGCGCTTCTCGTTTGACACCTACGAGTTTCGCCGTGTCAATCAGAACGACACCATCTTCGCGCCGCCCGCCGGCAGCTCCGTGGCCAGCCTGACGACCACGTTGACTGGCTTCGGCAACGGCCTGAACCTGCCTGCGGGTACCGCCACCAGCTGGGTCATTCCCAACCTGAACGCCATCGCCCAGGCCTACGACATCTATTGCAACTGCATCAAGAGCGGCCCGGCTGGCGGCCCGGGGGACTTCACCCTGTCGTCCACCACCAACGGCAATGCCCGCGGCAACAACCGCAAGGTGACCGAGACCGACACCGGCGGCTTCATGATGGCCGACTTCGACACCAAGCTGGCGGGCATGCGTGTGCGCGGCAATGCCGGCCTGCGATACGTGAAGACGGACGTGGCCACTCTGGGCTACCAGGCCACAGGTGGCGGCACGGAAGTGCGCGTGGGCAACAGCTACACCGACACCCTGCCTTCGCTGAACGTCGCGGCCGACATCGTCAAGGACGTGGTCCTGCGCGTGGGCGCGGCCAAGGTGATGGCACGTCCGCAGCTGGGCTTCCTGAGCCCGGGCGGCAGCATCACCACCACCGGCACGCTGTCCATCACCGCCGGCAACCCGATGCTCAAGCCCTTCCGTGCCAAGACCTTTGACACCAGTCTGGAGTGGTACCACGGCAAGGGCGCGTTTGTGGGTGTGGGTTTGTTCTACAAGGACATCAACACCTACATCCAGAGCCTGCGCAGCAACGTGCCCTACAACCAGACGGGCCTGCCCTTGTCGCTGCTGCCCAGCAACTTCTCAGGGGATGAAGTCTTCGCGATCACCACGCCCGTCAACACCGAAGGCGGCAAGCTGACGGGCTTTGAGATCAACATCCAGCAGCCCTTCACCTTCCTGCCGGGCGCTTTCAAGAACATGGGCGTGCTGCTGAACTACACGCAGGTCAAGAGCAAGATCGACTACCTGGTGTCGCCCAATGCCAGCACCGTGATACGCGACGACCTGACCAACCTGTCGCCGAAGTCCGCCAACGCCACGCTGTACTACGAAGACGACACCTTCAGCACCCGCGTGTCGGTGTCCAAGCGCAGCGCCTTCCTGACCCGCGTGCCGGGCCAGAACAACAACGACGTGGAAGGCAAGAACGGCACCACCAACGTCGACCTGTCCTTCACCTACAAGATTGGTGGTGGACTGGAGCTGACGCTGGAAGGCGTGAACCTCACCAACGAGGCCAACGACCAGTTCATCAGCCGGGCCCGCAACAGCTCGGTGGTCTACAACGTCACCGGCCGCGAATACCTGCTGGGCCTGCGCTACAAGTTCTGATGCTGCCCTGCGCCCGGCACGCCTGAAGCGGCGCCGGGCGCCACCCTCTTCTTTCGCCTCTGCAAAAGGGCCCTGTGGCCCGGCGTGGGAGGTTCCCTGCACACCAAGGACTTCCCATGCACACGCCATCTCTCATCGCAGGCCTGTTACTGGCTGCCGCCAGCCTGAGCCCCAGCTTCATAAACACCGCTTCGGCCAGCACCATCGCGGTCGGCACCGTCATCACCGGTCATGCATCGGCCGGCAGCCTGCTGTCGCTGGACGACGGCTACAGCGCGGCCGCCAACCCGGCCACCGCGACGCTCAGCGACGGCTTCGGCGACATCGAATTCCTGACCGACGACTTCAACCTGTTCTTCGACTTCCAATCCGACGGCAGCCTGTCGATCTATGGCCTGGCCGACGGCCTGAGCAACCGCTTTGATTTCGACCTGGCGGGCCTGCCCGGCAACCTGGCGCGCGTCGATGTGGACCATGCGGTGGCCGGCCTGCGCTTTGACGTGCTGGGCACCCACACGCTGCGTGTGACCCTGGACCGTGTGGTCTTTGCCGCCGACGGCAGCCCCTATGTGGCCCACTTGGTGCTGCCGGAACCCGACGCTGCTGCGCTGGTCGTGCTGGGCTTGGTCCTGGTAGCGGGCTTGCGCCTGCGCCGCGCCTGACGTGGAAGGGCATGACATGAGCACCCCCAACACACGCCGAGTCCTGGCTGCAGTACTTCTGACCCTGCCGCTGGCCACACTGGCAGCGATCGACCCCGCCTTGCAAGCCGCCCCCGCCGACGGCTGGGCTGCGATGGCCGGTGGCACCACCGGTGGCAGCGCGGCCGCCACCAGTCAGATCTACTCCGTCAGCAACCGCACGCAGCTGCTGGCCGCCCTGGCCAACGGCGCGACGCTGCCCAAGATCCTGAAGGTGGTGGGCACCATCGACATGACGGACGGCCTGCCCTATGCCAGCACCGCTGATCAGAAAGTCCGTGGCCAGGTCAAGCTGCCCAGCAACACCACGCTGATAGGCGCCGGCCCCGGTGCGGGTTTTGTCAACGCCTGGATCAACATCGCCGGTGTGAGCAACGTCATCGTGCGCAACCTGGCCATCGTGGCGCCTTGTGATGTGGAACCCATCTGGGACCCCACCGACGGCGCCACCGGCAGCTGGAACGCCGCCTACGACGCCATCTCCGTCACCAGTGCCGACCACATCTGGATTGACCACAACAGCATCAGCGACGGGGCGGTGACGGACGACCTGCTGCCGATTGAAAACGGCAAGAAAAAGCAGTGCCACGACGGCGCCATCGACATCACCAAGGCCGCGGACTACGTGACCGTGTCCTACAACGTGGTCGAGCGGCACGACAAGGTCATGCTGATCGGCAGTTCCGACAGCGGCAGCACGGCGGCTGCCGACGTGGGCCGCCTGCGTGTGACGATTGCCAACAACGTGTTCCGCGACCTCACGCAGCGGGTGCCGCGTGTGCGTTTCGGCCAGGTCCATGTGTTCAACAACTACTTCGTCGGCGACAAGGCCGGCACACCCTACGCCCACAGCTACAGCGTGGGCGTGGGCAAGAGCGGGCAGGTGCTGTCCAACGGCAACCTGCTGGCCATCACGGGTGCAGCAGCGGGTGACTGCAGCGCCATCCTGACCACGCTCAGCGCCGACAGCGTCAGCTTCTTCCGGGATGCGGGCTCCGTGCTCAACGGTGCGGCGCTGGGCGCCTGCCCGGTGGCCAACACCGCCAGTTGGACACCACCCTATGCCTTCACGCCAAAGGCGGCGGTGCTGGTGAAGGCCTGGACGCTGGCGCAGGCCGGTGCGGGCAAGCTCAGCAGCACGGTCACGGGCAGCGGCAACACCGGCGCGCCGGCGGGCACCCTGGTGCCGGCTGCGGGCCAGTCGCTGGTGCACACGGACACCACGCTGGCCATCAGCTTCGACAACGCGCCTACGCTGGGCAGCAGCGGCTTTGTGAAAGTCTGGCGCGGCGACGGCACGCTGGTCGACAGCATCGACCTCAGCAACGCACCGTCCACAGGCGACACGCAGACCGTGATCCCGCGCACCAACCTGGAGGTCGATGCCATTGGCGCCGGGGCCTTGCCGGACGGCCGTGCACGCTGGGTCTTCTATCGCCCGGTCAACGTGGTGGGCAACACCGCGACCATCCGCCTGCACAACAACAAGCTGGCCTTCAACAGCAGCTACTACGTGACCATCGACAACGGCGCGCTGCGCGGCACCATCAACGGGGCGACCTTTGGCGGTGTGGGCGCGGGCGGCTGGCCCTTCACGACACGTGCAGCGCCGGCTTCGTCCACCACGCTCAACGTGGCGGCCAGTGGCAGCACGGCAGACTTCCGTACGCTGCAGGGCGCGCTGAACTGGGTGATGGCACGTTGTTCCACCAGCGTCAGCACCTACGGCTGCAACTCGGTCAACACGCAGAAGACGATCAACGTGGCCGGCGGCATCTACACCGAGCTGAACGTGCTGCGCAACGTGTCCAACCTGCGCATCGTGGGCGACAGCCGCAACGGCGTGATCGTGGGCGACACCAACGCCGAGTCGCTCAACAGCGGCAGTGGTGCGACGGCTGTGGCGGCGGGCACAACATTCAGTACCTCCGGGCGTGTGGTGGGCCACCGCATCCTGGGTGGTGGCCGGTCCAGCTTGCTGGTGGAAGGCGGCGACCTGCTCACGCTGAGCAACTTCACGCTGGTGAACAACCATGCCCGCGTGAGCACGATGGACAACCAGGCCGAGGCCATCTACTTCAACACGGCCACCACGGCCGCGGCCGCCCGCCTGGTGGCCAAGCAGATGAACTTCTTGAGCGAACAGGACACGCTGCAGATCAAGGGCTACGTGTGGGTCTACCAGTCGCTGGTGGCGGGCAATGTGGACTTCATCTGGGGCAACATCATGACCGCGCTGTTTGAAGACAGCGAGATCCGGACCGTGTTCGACAACTCCAGCAGTTCTGCCGGCTACATCGTGCAGGCCCGCGCCACGGCAGGTGACAAGGGTTTCGTGTTCCTCAACAGCACGTTGACGGCGGGTGCGGGCGTCACCCAGGCCTACCTGGCACGCAGCGGTGGCACCACAGCCACCACCTATGTGGACAACGTGGCCTTCATCAACACGCGCATGGGCTCGCACATCCTGCCCGTGGGCTGGTGTGTGGGCACGGGCACCAGCCGCACGGGCGTGGGCACCGGCAGTTGCAGCACCAACCCACCGCCCTGGGCCGGCACCGCCAACGGTGGTGCGACTGACGCTGCGGGCTTCCGCGAATGGGGCAGCATGGACGCTGGCGGCGCACCGCTGAACCTGAGCGGGCGTGTGGGTGCGGCCATCGTCAACGTGGGCAGCGTGCCCACCACGGTGACCCTGGCCAAGGTGCTGGACAGCACGGCCGGCCTGACGACAAGGGCCGAGCTGTTCTACAACTCCACCATCGCCACCGGCGCACCGGGCGGCTGGGTGCCGGCACCGTGAGCTTGGCACGGACGGCGGCGCGGCTGGCGGCCTGGTGCATGGCGGCGGTGGTCACCACGTCGTCCTTTGCCACGCACGCTGCCGAGCCACCCGCCGTGCTGCTGGTGGGCGACAGCACCATGGCCCCGCAAACGGGCTATGGCAACGCCTTGTGCCAGCGGCTGGAACCAGCGGTTACCTGCCTGAACCTGGCGCGCGGCG
>JANOAM010000212.1:0-2157 GCA_031411215.1 Betaproteobacteria bacterium | reverse complement strand
CGCCAGGCCTTCATGCGGTCGGCCAGTTGCACGGTGGTCAGGCGTGTGCCACGTTCGTCCAGCACGATGCGGCGTATGCCTTTGGGCAGGGACGCCTCAAAGCGTTGCGCCTCCGCCACCATGCACTGCGCCGCGGTCTTGCCGGCGTTGCGCGGCTCGGCTTTCAACGCCTTCAGTTCCAGCCGCATCTCGGGCGGGAAGCGCTTGGCGAAATGGCCCCAAGCCTCGTCGGCCCAGGCGGGCTGGCGCTGGCCAACGGCCACCACCAGCAGTTTCATCAGCTGCGCGTGCGGGGCTTGGCAGCGGGCTTGGTCGCGGGCTTGGCCGATCTGGACGGCGCCTTGCGGGCAGGCGCCTTGTTGGCAGCCGCCTTCTTGGCAGGTGCAGCCACCTTGCGGGCGCTGGACTTGACCACCACCGTCTTGGTGGCCGGGGCACCCGGCGCGGCCTGGCGGTAAGGCGTCTTCTTCGCGGCGACGCGCTTGAAGGCGGCCGTGCGGTTGGTTGCCTTCTGCTCTTCCGTGCCAGCAGCCTTGCGCGCTGGGGACTTCGCTGAGGACTTCTTGGCAGCCGCCTTCTTGGCCGGCGCCTTCTTCGCACCCGGCATTTGGTCTTCCGGCGAACTGGCCTTGACCAGACCCGACTTGACCTCGCCCACCTTCATCTTGACGGTCTTGCCGCCCCAGATCTCTTCCAGGTGGTAGTACTCGCGCACGGCGGGCTGCATGATGTGGGCGACGGCGGCGCCGCAGTCCACGATGATCCATTCGCCGTTGTCTTCGCCCTCGGTGGCCAGGACCTGCATGCCGCGGCCCTTGACGGCGTTGCGCACGCTGGCCGCCAGTGCCTTGGTCTGCCGGTTGCTGGTGCCGCTGGCGATGATCACCCGTTCAAACATCGAACTGAGGTGCTCCGTGTTGAACACGGCAATGTGTTGCGCCTTGACGTCTTCCAGGCCATCGACGATGGCGCGCTGCAGCTTCTTGATGTCCATTCAGCTCCTGACCGGGCCGCGATACAGCCCGTGAGTTTCAATATAGCGCGCCACCCCGGGCGGCACCAGATGAGAAATGTCCTGCCCGGCCGCCACGCGGGTGCGGATGTCGGTGGACGAGATGTCCAGCATGGGCAGGGGCACCATGCGGTGGGGAAAGCGTTGCACGTCCGGGTGCGGCGTCCTTGAGTCCCCTGGGCGGTTGGCCACGGCCAGTTCCACCAGGCCCAACAGGGTCTGCCAGTCCTTCCAGGTGTGCAGCCCGCAATACTGGTCCTGGCCGATCAACAGCACCCAGTGCTTGCCAGGAAGCGCAGCCTGCAGGGCACAGACGGTGTCCAGCGTGAAGCTGGGGCCGGAACGGTCCACCTCGATGCGGTCCAGCACAAAGCGCGGTTCCGCACCCATCGCGGCCTGCACCATGGCTATGCGATCTTCAGCGGCGGTGATCTGCCGCGCCTTCTGCCAGGGGTTGCCTGCCGGCACCCAGCGCACCTGGTCCAACTGCAACGCAGCCAGCGCAGACTGCGCCAGCGCCACGTGCGCGTTGTGCACGGGGTCGAAACTGCCGCCGAAGACCCCGATGCGGGTCACTTCAACCAGTCCTTTGGCGGCAGGAAGTCGGTGTAGAGCCGGGCTTCCGGGCTGCCCGGCTCCGGATGCCAGTCATAGCGCCACTTCACGATGGGCGGCATGCTCATCAGGATGCTTTCGGTGCGGCCACCACCATGCAGGCCGAAGTGCGTGCCACGGTCCCACACCAGATTGAATTCGACATAACGGCCGCGCCGGTAGGCCTGGAAATCGCGTTCGCGTTCGCCATAGGGCGTTTCGCGCCGGCGCTGCACGATCGTGCGGTAGGCAGGGATGAAGGCGTCGCCCACCGCGCGCATCAGCGCAAAGCCGTGGTCAAAGCCGCCTTCGTTGAAGTCGTCGAAGAAGATGCCGCCCACGCCGCGCGCTTCGTTGCGGTGCTTCAGGAAGAAGTACTCGTCGCACCAGGGCTTGAAGCGCGCGTAGTAGTCCTTGCCCAGCGGCGCAATCGCATCGGCGCAGGTCCGGTGGAAGTGCACGGCGTCTTCTTCGAAGCCGTAGTAGGGCGTCAAGTCCATGCCGCCACCAAACCACACCGCCGGCGGCTGGCCTGCGGGGAAAGCGGCCAG
>JANOAM010000211.1:0-1699 GCA_031411215.1 Betaproteobacteria bacterium | reverse complement strand
GGCCTGCCCTTCGGTGTCACCTTCATTGGGCAGGCCTTCAGCCGCGTGGCCGCTGGGCAGCGCCAGCGCGGCCCAGCCCAGCAGGTTGACGAAGTTGGTATACGTGCCCAGCAACGCGTTGGCACCCACGGGGTCGGCCGCCAGGTCGGCAAAGCTGGGGTGGCGCGGGGCCGTGGGCACCATCAGCAGGTCCACGCCCTGCCACAGGACGGACAGCTTCTGGCACGCCGCTTGCAGCGTGTAGTGCGCACGGAAGCTGTCAACAGCCGAGAACTGGCGCGCCTTGGTGATGACGGCTGCAACCGTGGGGTCCAGCGCGGCAGGGTCGCTGTCGAGCAGGGTCTGCACGGTGGCGTAGCGTTCGGCCACCCAGGGGCCTTCGTAGAGCAGGCGGGCCACGTCGTGCAGGGGTTCGAAGTCGAGTTCGATGAGTTCGGCGTCAAGGGGCGCCAGCCGCGACCGTGCCTCCGCCCAGGCGCTGTCGTAGCCCTGGGCGGCGTCCAGCACCGGCGTGCGCGGCACGCCAACGCGAAGCTTGGCCGGCAAGCGTGCAGGGCCGCGGGTGAACGTGCTGTAGGCGTCGGCGGCGTCCGGGCCTTCCAACAGCGCCAGCACGGTGGCCGCATCTTCCACGGTCAGCGCAAACACCGACACGCAGTCGATGCTGCGGCAGGCTGGCAGCACACCGGCCGTGCTGACGCGGCCCGGCGTGGGCTTGATGCCCACCAACTGGTTGAAGCCGGCCGGCACGCGGCCGGAGCCGGCGGTGTCGGTGCCCAGCGAGAACACGACCTCACCCGCAGCCACCGCCACGGCCGACCCGGAACTGGAGCCGCCGCTGACGCGGTCCGCCGCAAAGCAGCTGGCCGGCGCGCCATAGGGTGACCTTGTGCCGACCAGGCCGGTCGCGAACTGGTCCAGGTTCGTCTTGCCCATCAACACCGCACCGGCATCGATCAGTTTCTGCACCACCGTGGCGTTGGCCGGCGCCGGCTTGGACCAGGCCGGGCAGGCGGCTGTGGTGTTGAAACCCAGCGCGTCGATGTTGTCCTTGGCGGCAAAGGGCACGCCGAACAGCGGGTAGGCCTGCAGCAGTGCAGCGCCTTGCAGGCCGGAGGCTTGAGCCAGGGCTTGCAACGCGTCGCAGCGGGCAGCCAAGGCAGGCTCGTCGATGAGCTGGATCCAGGCGTGCGCCCAAGCGGACTGCGCCAGCCGGGCGCGGCGCTGCAGCAGCAGGGGCGCCAAGGGCAGGCCGTCGCGTACCACCCGGTGCCAGTCGGCCAGGGTGAGCAGGGTGGTTTCGCTGGGAGTCATTGAGGTGCACGCACTGGTATACAAGTCAGTGCGCCAGCAGGAACCGTGCCAAAGTAGGCATCTGCGGCGCCGCAGCTTGAAGCCGGATGCGCAGCCCGCATCTGCAAGTTCCCGTCCATGCCAGCGCAGACCGCCATGTCCAACACGACTCCGCAGCCCGCACGATCCTTCCGCACCCTGGCCCTTGCCGCGCTGGCGGGTGGTCTGGCAGCCGGCGCAGCCTTCCTGGCCCTGCCCAGCCTGGTGCAAAGCCGCACCGACGCAGCGCCGCGTGCCGTGGCCGCGCGTGGGCCGCTGGGCGCGGACGAACTGGCCCAGATCGACCTGTTCAAGAAGACCAGCCCTTCGGTCGTGCACATCACCAGCCTGGGCGTGCAGCGCGACC
>JANOAM010000210.1:0-8079 GCA_031411215.1 Betaproteobacteria bacterium | reverse complement strand
CCTTCGAACAGGTTCAGGCCCTGGTAGGTGAAGCGCACGATGGAGGCGTCCGCCTTGTGGATGCGGATCGCCACGATGCCGTTGTCCAGAACGATGTGCTCGCCCTCATCCTTCAGCGACACGTCGGGGCCTTTCCCATCGCCGCCGCCCGGGACGTTGGCCACACACAGGCCGGGTGCCAGCGCGCACGCAGCGGCCAGCACCAGCCTGACCAGGGCCGACCTCATGCAGCGGCCAGCCAGCGTGTGTGGAGTGCAGCCAGTTCGGGGCCGCCCAAGGGGGTTGCGACGCGGGTCGCGGGCGCGCTCATCGCGGGTTCGGTCCAGTGCGCCAGCTGCCAGGCGCCCAGCGCCGTGCCTTCCAGCGCGTCGGTACTGAAGCGCACTTCGGTGCCCGGCAGCAAGGCCGCCAGCACACCGGTGTAGACGGGGTTGTGGGCGAAGGGGCCTTCCACCACCACGGGGCCGGTGCCGCCCAGGCGGTCAAAGATCCAGGCCGTCACCTGCGCGGTGTACAGCGCCGCCAGCGTGGCGCGTTCAGACGGCCGCAGCGTGGCCAGGTCCACGGGGCCTTTGGCGACCAGCACACGGCCGGTCTGCGTGCGGAAAGGGCCGCCTTGCGTTTCAAAGCCGGGCAGGGCCATCACGCCACGCGCCAGCAGGGCTTGCAGGGCCTCTTCATTGGCCCAGGACGGGTCGGCGCCCGCGCACAGCCACTGCAGTTCACGCCCGCCCATGAAGCGGCCCGTGGGCACCAGCTGCTGGCGCACGGACACGTTGCCCAGCAGGTCCAGGTGCGGGTCCATGCTGCGGCCCGGTGCGCCAGGCGCCATCACCACGACCCAGGTGCCGGTGGTGACCAGGGTCATGCGCGGCGCGGCGCGCAGGTGGCGCGCCAGGCAGGCGGTGCTGTCGTGCACGCCCACGTGCACACGCAGGTTGGCCGACAAGCCCAGCCGCGCGGCGAGTGCGGGCCGCACGGGCGCCAGCACCTCCCAGGCGCGGCGCAGCGGCGCAAAACGCGCGGCCCAGCCGCGGCGCTGCGCCAGGTCTGAAAAGCCACCGGCCACCGGGTTCCACAGATGCGTGTGGCAGCCCAGTGAACTGACCTCGCTGCTGGCCACACCGCTCAACCACCAGGACCAGTACTGCGCGTAGGGCATCAGTTGGCCACGTTCGAAGTCGTCCGCGCAGTGGCGTTCCAGCCAGTCCAGCTGCGTGGCGCCGTTCAGGCCGCGCGGCAGGTCCGGGCTCAGGGTCTGGTCGAAGTCGCCGATCTGTGCGGGCCAGTCGGCACAACGTTCGTCGAAGCCTTCGAATTCGTAGTCGGGCACGGGCCAGGCCAGCTGGTCACCGTCCACCGCCGCAAAGGCCGCGCCATGGGCGCTGACCACGACGTGCGCCAGCCGGCCGCGCAAAGGGCCCAGACCGGCCAGGCTGTCCAGCAGCCACGCCTCCAGGCCCTGCGTGTCCAGCGCGGCATAACGGCCTTCTTGCCGCACCTGGCTGGCATGGTCGGCGGTGGCCACAACCGCGCCTTCGCGGTCCAGCACGATCAGCTTGCTGCGGGTCTTGCCCAGGTCCAGGACCAGGTCCAGGGCCCCGGCACCCGCCGCGCCCGTACCCTTGCCCGCACGCTGTCCTTCAGACAATGCCACCGCCACCCGCCTTGGCCGCCGGCCGCTCGGCAGCGGCACGCTGGCGCCAGCCGCTGGCCCGGTAGGCGGCCAGGGGTTCGATGGCGCCACCCGCGTCCAGCCGCACACGCTGCAAGAGCGGCGCCACGTCGGTCTGGAAGGCGCGCTTGAGCAGCTTGGTGGCGGTCAGCGCGTCGTTGGCCTGCTGTGCCGCGTCCAGCGCCTGGCGGTCCACCAACAAGGCTTGTGCGTAGCTGCGCTGCACCTGTTCTGCGCTGTCGATCAGGCTTTCGATGGGGTCGGTGACGTTGTGGCTCTGGTCCAGCATGTAGGCCGGGTCGAAGCCCGCCACACCTTCGTGCGCCGCCGCCACCAGTTCGTTGAAGACCAGGAACAGGCGGTAGGGCGACACGCTGCCGGCGTCCAGGTCGTCGTCACCGTACTTGCTGTCGTTGAAGTGGAAGCCGGCCAACCTGCCCGCCGCCACCAGGCGCGCCACGATCAGTTCAATATTGACGTTAGGCGCGTGGTGGCCCAGGTCCACCAGGCATTGCGCCTTGGGCCCCAAGGTGCTGGCGGCCAGGAAGCTGCTGCCCCAGTCCTGGATGACCGTGCTGTAGAAGGCAGGCTCGCAGATCTTGTGTTCCAGGAACATGCGCCAGTCGGCGGGCAAGGCGGCGTAGATCTGGCGCGTGCTGTCCAGGTAGCGGTCAAAGGCATGGCGGAAGTGCTGCTGGCCGGGGAAGTTGCTGCCGTCGCCCACCCACACGGTGATGGCCTTGCTGCCCAGCGCGCGGCCGATCTCTATGCACTCCAGGTTGTGTTCCACCGCCTGCGCGCGCGTGGCGGCATTCGTGTGGCTCAGGCTGCCGAACTTGTAGCTGTGGTCCTGGCCGGGCTGGTCGCTGAAGGTGTTGGAGTTGATGGCGTCAAAGGCCAGCCCGCTGGCAGCCGCTGTCTGGCGCAGTTCCGTGTAGTCGTGGGTCTTGTCCCAGGGGATGTGCAGGCTGACCGTGGGCGTGGCGCGGCCCAGTTGGTGAATCACCGCGCAATCAGCCAGCTTGTCGAAGACATGGCGCGGCTCACCCGCACCGGGGAAACGCGCAAAGCGTGTGCCGCCCGTGCCCACGCCCCAGCTGGGGATGGCCACGCCAAAGCTCGCAACCTGCTGGCGCACGGCGTCGATGTCCACGCCGCGGCGTGCCAGTTGTTCGCCCAGGTGGGCGTAGTCGCTGTTCAGCTGCGCTTGCAGCGGGGCGTTGTGTGCGTCGATGACGCTGGTCTGGATGGGGCGCATGGAGGACTCCTCTGCTCAGCGTGTGAAGGCGGCCAGATTGCCGGCGTCCACATTCACGATGTTGCCCGTGCATTTGCCGGACAGGTGGTCGGCCGCAAAGAAGTAGGCCGCTTCTGCAATGTCTTCCGGGAACACGCTGCGCTTCAACATGCTGCGGTCGCGGTAGAAGGCTTCCAGGTCGCCTTCGTCGACCTTGTTGGCGGCGGCACGCTCTTCGCTCCACTTGCCCGTCCAGATCTTGGAGCCGCGGATCACGGCATCGGGGTTCACCACGTTGCTGCGGATGCCCAGGGGTGAGCCTTCCAGCGCAAAGCTGCGCGACAGCTGGATCTCCGCCGCCTTGGCCGCGCAGTAGGCCGTGGCCTGGTTGCTGGCCACCATGCCATTCTTGCTGGCCACCACGATGATGCTGCCGCCGGTGCGCTGGCGCTTCATCACCTTGAAGCCTTCGCGGCCGACCAGGAAGTAGCCGGTGGCCAGGATGGCCTGGTTCTTGTTCCACATCGCCAGGCTGGTGTCTTCCAGCGGCGCGGCGCTGGCGATGCCGGCGTTGCTGACCAGGATGTCCAGGCCGCCGTATTCGATGCTGGCCGCATCAAAGGCCGCGATAACGCTGGCCTCGTCGGTCACGTCGCAAAGCACACCGCGCACGTGGTCACGGCCATGGGCCTTGACCAGATCCGCCGTGCTGCTGGCCAGCGCTTCCTGGTCAATGTCGGCCAGCACCACACACGCACCTTCGGCCAGCAAACGCCGCACGATGGCCTGGCCGATGCCGCCTGCACCACCCGTCACCAGCGCCACCTTGCCGACCAGCGGCTTGGGCTTGGGCAAACGCTGCAGCTTGGCTTCTTCGAGCAGCCAGTATTCGATGTCGAAAGCTTCCTGTTCAGGCAGGCCGACATAACGGTCCACCGCATTGGCTTCGCGCATCACGTTGATGGCGTTGACGTAGAACTCACCGGCGATGCGCGCGGTGGCCTTGTCACCGGCAATGGTGACCATGCCCACACGCGGCAGCAGCAGCACCACCGGGTTGGCGTCGCGCACCGCCGGGCTGTTGGCGCGTTTGCAGCGTTCGTAGTACGCGGTGTAGTCGGCGCGGTAGGCGGCCAGCAGCTCTTCCAGCTTGGCTCGCAGTGGGTCACCGGTCAGCCGGTAGACGGCTTCAGGGATCACCAGCGGGCGGATCTTGGTGCGCAGGAAGTGGTCCGGGCAGCTGGTGCCCAACGCGGCCAGGGGCTCCAGGTCGCGCGAGTTGACGAACTCCATTACTTCGGCGGACGTGTTGACGTGCAGAAGCTTGGGCTTGCCGGCCGAAGCGACGCCGCGCAGCACAGGCAGCACCGCCGCCAGCACGCTGCGGCGGTCTGCTTCTTCCAGCGTCTGCTGGGCCGCACCGCCGAACACGACGGCGTTCTTGGCCTGGCGTTCACTGGCCAGCCAGGCCTGGGCGCGTTCGATCAGGCCCACGGTGTTGTCGTAGCAGCTCTGTGAAGTCTCACCCCAGCTGAACAGGCCGTGGCCGCCCAGCACGATGCCGCGCAGGCCCGGGTGGGCTTCGTTGTAGGCCTTCAGACGCTGGCCCAGTTCATAACCAGGGCGCATCCAGGGCATCCAGCCCACCGTGCCTTCAAAGACCCGCTGGGTGATGGCTTCGGAGTTGGCCATGGCCGCGATGGCAATCACCGCGTCCGGGTGCATGTGGTCCACATGCGCATAGGGCAGGGACGAATGCAGCGGCGTGTCGATGGACGCGGCGCGCGGGTTCAGGTTGAAGGTGCAGTGCGGCAGGTAGCCCACCATCTCGTCTTCCTGTTCCAGGCCGCGGTACAGGCCCTGCAGCGCCATCAGCTTGTCCATATAGAGCGTGGAGAAACCGTCCAGCTTCATGGACCCGATGTCGCCGCCGGAGCCCTTGACCCACAGCACGTCCACGTCCTGCCCGGTCAGCAAGTCGCGCTGGCGGATCTTGGCCGACGTGTTGCCGCCACCGTAGTTGGTGATGCGCAGGTCGGACCCCAGCAGGTTGCTGCGGTACAGCAGCAGGCCGGGTTCGTCCAGCTGGGCCGCTTGTTCGGCATTCCAGCGCGGGAAGGGCAGGGCTGCGGTGGCGGGAGTGGATTCGGCGGGCATGGGTGTGGGCGCATGTTCAGGGTCAAGGCCGGCGACTCTAGGCAGCGGGCCGTCTGCACACAATGCGCGCCGCCTTCTGCGCACCATAAGCAAAGCTGATGCACGGCCCTGGTTCCACCCGCTGCCCCGGGAAGTGCCCGTGCATGCACCGTCAACAAGTGCGTCCACGGCACAGGCTCTGCTGGCAAACCCCTAAGCGTGCGGCCTGCACCAGGCTGGGACGCCGTGGTTCTGTCACGCCCTGTTTCCGTGTATGTCCGCTTCGTGTGCAAAGGCCTGTGGCCTGAACATTCTTGGGCGGCGCCCTGTGGCGTCAGCAAGCCTGTCGGAAGCCTTCGCCTGACCGACAACGCCCCTTGTGGGCGGCGACCACATGCACGACTGATGGTGGACACCATCGGCAGATCACCGGGAGACACCCTTCATGCACACCTCCGCAACCGCCGCGCGCGCCCTGCGACCCCACGGCATTGCCCTGGCCGTGGCAACCCTGTTGGCTGCTGCCCCCGCCTGGGGCCAGTCCGCGCCCAGCGCCGCCGCGTCTGCACCGGCCAAGGCCGCCGACAAGAAGGCTGACCCGGCCATCACCTCCACCGTGGTGGAAGTGCGCGGCACACGCGGCTCCATCCAGAGCGCCATTGCCCGCAAGCGCAACGCGTCCACCGTGTCGGACAGCATCGTTGCGGAAGACATCGACCAGTTCCCGGACAAGAACGTCGGCGAAGCGCTGTCGCGCATCACCGGTGTGCAGCTGACGCGCGAATTCGGAGAAGGCTCGCAAGTGTCGATTCGCGGCGTTGAGCCCGACCTGAACCGCGTCGAGATCAACGGCATGTCGGTGCTCAGCACCAACGGCAGCGGCGGCCGTGGCGCGGAACTGCGTGAACTGGCGTCCGAGTTGATCGCCTCCATCGACGTCATCAAGGGCAGCACCGCGGACCTGACCGAAGGCGGCATCGGTGGCACCGTGCGCATCAACACCCGCAAGCCGCTGGACTTCACCGAACGCACCGTGGCTGGTGTGGTGTCGGCCGAACGCGGGTCCACACGCGGCGGCACGCAGCCCCGCATCAGCCTGCTGATGGCCGACAAGTTCCTGGACGGCAAGCTGGGCGTCATGGCCAACCTGGTCTACGACAAGGTGCTGACGCGCAACGACTACGCACGAAACACGTCCTGGACCTTCCTGCGCGACTGGGACTTCTCGGCCGAAAAGACCGTGACCAGCCTGGACCCGACAGCCGCTGCCGTGACCACCGCCGCCGGTTGCGCCGCGCTGACCACCGCCGCGCTGCGCACAGAATGCCAGCGCCAGTGGTTTGACTACGCGCCGCGCATCTCACGCTACGGCGTCTGGGAACGTGACCACCGGCGCAGCTCGGTCGAAGTGACGGCGCAGTACCGCTTCACACCTGAACTGGACGCCTGGGTCAGCTACGAAGGCAACAAGCAGGCGCAGCGCCTGAACGACATGAACTTCGGCACCGACCTGGTGGCCGTGACCCGACTGAACAGCGCCGGCAACGCCCCGGTCTACAACGCCACCACCGCCGTGCCCAGCACCGCCGGCACCTGCAACGCGGTCACGACCACGGCCACGCCGGCTGGCATGACGGTGCAGGACCACCACGTCACGGGCTACACGGTCGGCAACTGCATAAACGTGGCGGGTGTCGGTGGCCAGGGCGCCTTCAGCACCGCGGCGCGCGACTTCGCGCTGGACATCCACTCCAAGTACGCCAGCACCGGCTTCAAGTACAAGGGCGCGGTCTGGCGGGTCGACGGTCTGCTGGCCGACTCCAAGTCCGACTACGTGGCCCAGTCCAACAACATCGTGCTGACGCAGAACGCACCCGGCCTGGTCGTCACGCTGGACAACCAGCGCCTGCCGCACTTCACCTTCCCCGCCGGCTACAACCCGGACAACAGCAGCTCCTACGTGGCCGCGCAACTGCAGTTCCGCCCCTCGTCCACGCACAACGCTGAACGCCAGGGCAAGCTGGACTTCCAGTACGCGATGGACATGGGCATGCTCAGCCGCCTGTGGTTTGGTGGCCAATACCGCGAAAGCAGTTCACGCCAGTTCAACGGCGGCGGCTACCTGGCCAGCGGCGGTGCCAACCTGGCATCCACAGCGGACGACATCAACGTGCGCGGCGCCAACGTCAACCAGACCTTCACCTACGACCCGCTGTACACGGGCACGGTGCAGCGTGCGAACGACACGCAGACCTTCATCGCCGGCACGTCGGCCAACCGCTACATGAACGCGGCGCAGATGGCCACGCTGGTCAACGCCATCCGCAGCCGCCTGCCGGGCACCTTCTTCGGCGGCTACAACGGCGTCAGCAACATGCCCAGCACCTGGATGGCACCCAGCTATGCCCAGGCACGGCCGCTGTTCGACACCAGCGCCTTCAACTACGACAGCGTGTACCAGGCGCTGGGCAGCGACGGCAACAGCTACCCACAAATCCCGGTCTTCGACATCAGCGAAAAGGTCAGCGCCGGCTACGTGCGGCTGGACTTCGACACCACGCTGGGCGGCATGGAGATCGACGGCAACGTCGGCATCCGCTACACCCGCACGCAGGTCACCTCCGCCGGTCTCAGCAGCCTGCGCACACGGCAGGAGAATTCGCCGGGCAGCGCCACCTTCACCGACCGTGTCGTCAGCAACAGCATCGTCGGCATCGACAACAGCTACAACGACGTGCTGCCCAGCTTCAACACCACGCTGCACCTCTTGGGCGACAGGCTGCTGGGCCGCCTGGGCTGGGCCAAGGTGATGGCGCGCCCCGCCATCAACCTGCTGGCCCCCAACGTCACCTGCACCATCAACAGCGGCAACGTGCAGTTTGGTGGTGACGGCACCGACGACTGCACCGCCGGCAACCCGGACCTGAAGCCCTACCGCGCCACCAAGTACGACTTCAGCCTGGAGTACTACCCCTCCAAGGACACGCAGGTCAGCCTGGCCCTCTTCCGCACCGACATCGGCACCTACGTG
>JANOAM010000209.1:0-1511 GCA_031411215.1 Betaproteobacteria bacterium | reverse complement strand
TGCGCGGCGAGATGTCCGCACTGGGCCAGGGCGAGATGTCGCTGAACGGCTGGATAGGCCCGGCCAGCACGCCGCCCGCTGCGCCGGCGCTGGAACGCGACCTGCAAGCCCGCAGCCCGGACCAGACCCTGCGCCTGGCCGGTGAAGAAGTGTCCTGGAGCCTGCGCCAGCTGACCGAAGCCCGCGCCGCCGCGGCTGCCGACGCCCAACGCCTGGACGCACGCCGCCTGGAAGTGATGGCGGCCAAACAGCGCGCGGAGATCGGCGACGCAAGCCCCACCGATGTGCTGGAGGTCTACTTGCGCTTCCTGGGGGACGCCGACACCGCCGCGCAGTCGCAAGGCATGCTGGCGCTGGCCTGGGCCGCGCTGCACCGGCAGGCGCCGGGGGCCTGGAAGACGCTGACGGCGTCGCGGCGCTAACGCCTCAAGTGAACGCTCTCAACCTGTCCAGCTGTCGCGCAATTCGCGCTTGAGCACCTTGCCGATGGCGCTGCGCGGCAGTTCGGACACCAGGCGCAGTGCGTGCAGGCGCTGGGTCTTCCCCACTTGCGTATTGACCCACTGACGCAGGTCTTCAGCGTCTTCCGTCGCACCTTCGCGCCGCACCACAAAGGCCACCGGCGTCTCGCCCCATTCGGTGCTGGGCACACCCACCACGGCCACGTCGGCCACGGCCGGGTGCGGGCGCAGCACGGCTTCCAGGTCGCTGGGGTAGATGTTGAAGCCGCCGCTGATGATCATGTCCTTGCGGCGGTCATGCAGGGTCAGGAAACCGTCTTCGTCAAAACGGCCCACGTCGCCGGTGCGGATGAAACGCTCACCCTCGCTGCTGAACCACTCGGCGGCACGCGTGAGGTCGGGCTGCTTGTGGTAGCCCGTCATCATGCCGGGTGAGCGGCCCACGACTTCGCCGCTTTCGCCCGGCGCCACCTCGACGCCTTCTTCGTCGATCAGCCGGATGTCGTGCCCCTCCGCCGGCTGGCCCACGGTGTGCAGCTTGTCCGGGTGCTGGTGCGCCAGCAGGATGCAGGTGCCGCCGCCTTCGGTGAGGCCGTAGTACTCGGTCAGCGCGCCGGGCCAGCGCTTCAGGATGTCGGCCTTCAGCTCGGCATGGAAGGGCGCGCTGGTGCTGAACTTGGCGCGAAAAGCACCCAGGTCAAAGCGATCGAAGTCCGGGTGCGCCATCAGGCGCTTGTATTGCACGGGCACCAGCATCGTGTGCGTGGCGTGGTGCTGTTCGGCCAGTTGCAGGTACTGCAGCGCGTCGAACTTGGCCATCAAGACGGCGCAGCCGCCGTAGGCCAGCGTGGGGATCAGGCATACCAGGGTGGTGTTGCTGTACAGCGGCGTGGCGATCATGGTCACCGTGGCCGCGTCATAGCCTGACAGCCCGGCACGCTGGATGTGCGCCCAACGCATGGCATGCGGCTGCACGATGCCCTTGGGCGTGCCCGTGGTGCCGGACGAATAGATGATATTGAAAGGCCAGGCCGGGTCAATGGCCACGGG
>JANOAM010000208.1:0-2356 GCA_031411215.1 Betaproteobacteria bacterium | reverse complement strand
GATTCCAGCGCCGCGCGCAGCGCCAGACGCGGGCCGGGCTCGTCGTCCAGCAGGGCCAGCAGCCAGCCGTCCAGGCGTGTGGTGTCGGTGGTGGCGCGTTTGCCCAGCGCGCCGGGCCTGCCGCCCGCTGTGGGCTGCGGCCCGGCGCGGCGCAGGGCCGCAGGCACCTGCACACGGAAGCGCGTGCCGCGGCCCACCCAGCTGCGCACGGGCGCCAGGCCCAGGCCCAGCTGCGCCACCAGCCCGCGCACGATGGCCAGACCCAGGCCGCGCCCGCCACGCGACGCACCGCCACTGTCCAGCTGCACATAGGGCTCGAACACAGCCTCCAGCTTGTCGGCCGGGATGCCGCGGCCGTTGTCCACCACGTCGATCACCAGGCCCTCGCTGCCATCCGGCAAGCGCTGCGGGCGCACGGCCAGCACCACGCGTGCGGCCTCGCCAGCACGCACGGCCAGGCTGTAGCGCACGGCGTTGCCCGCCAGGTTCTGCACCAGGCGGGCCAGCTGGGTGCGGTCGGTGTGCAGCCACTGGTGGCGGCCGTGCACCGACAGTTTCAGCGTGGCCGGCGGGTGGGTGGCCTGCAGACTGGCGGCCACGCCGTCCAGCACGTCGCGCACGTCCACCAGTTCGGGGTGCGACTGCAGCGCACCTTGTTCGATGGCGCTGAACTCGCTGAACTGGTCCAGCATGGCGACGGCGTCGTCGGCGGCGCGCATCTGCTGGCGCAACAGGTCGGCGCGGCGGGCGCCGGCTTCGTCCGGCGTGACGTGGCCCTGCAAGGCTTCGGTGTACAGGCGCACCGCCTGCAGCGGCTGGCGCAGGTCGTGGCTGATGCTGGCCAGCAGCTGGGTGCGTGCGCCCTGCAGTTCGGTCAATTCGTCGGTGCGCTGGTCCAGGCTGGTGATGAGGGTGTCGCGTTCCTCCAGGGCCTGGAACAGGCGGCGGTCGTTGGCGCGCATGTGGGCCAGGTCTATCCACACGAACATCAGCATCAGCACCGGCGCCACCTGCCACAGCGTGGGGTACTCGGAGAAGGCGATCTCCCACAGCACCATGGACACCACCGTGGTCCACAGCAGGGCCAGGCCGCCCTCACGCCAGGCATGCCAGCCCAGGCTGGCCACACCCACCAGCAGCAGCATGGCCAGCGCTGCGGCGGCGCCACCGGCTGCGGCAAAGGACGAGCCCAGCGCCAACCCGGCCAGGAACGGCAGCGGCGCCCACGGCCTGTCGCTGCGCGCCAGCGCGCCCAGCAAGGCCAGGCACAGCAGGGCCCAGGCCCAGGCCAGCTGCGGCGCACTCAGGTGTTCGGACCGTGTCATGTGCTGCACGGCTTCCAGCGACACGGTGTCGTAGGGCAGCAGCCAGGCACCCCAGGTCTGCGCCGCCAGCCCCACCACACCCAGCGCCATCAGGGCCAAGCCCAGGCGGCGGCGGCGGCGCGGCAGTTGGTCGGCTATGGCCGGCGCGTTGCCGCGCATGCCGCGGCGGCGGCGCACCTCCCCTTCTGTCATGGAGCGGTCATTCGTCAGTGCCGACGCCAGTGTCGGCGTCGCTGTCAGCAGGGCTGCCTGAACCCGAGCGCATGGACGGCACGCGGTAGCCCTTCTGGCTCAGCAGCACCAGCAGCTTGGTGCGGTTGGGTGCACCCAGCGCCTGCAGCGTGGCGGTGACGTGTTTTTTCACGACCACCTCGGACCGGTCCAGCACCCGCGCGATTTCCTTGTTGCGCAGGCCCTGCACCACATAGCCCAGCACCTCGATCTGGCGCTCCGTCAGTCCCAGGGCCGACAGCTCGGAAAGTTCACGGCCGCCGCTGGCCTCCGGTTGCGCGGCCATGCCGCCCGACACGCTCTGCGGCAGGTGGATGCGGTGGTCCACCAGCACACGGTTCAGGGCTTCCTTCAACTCGGTAGGTGACGCGGCCTTGCTGATGAAACCCATGGCGCCGGCGTCCAGCGCGGCCAGCACGGTGTCGCGGTCGTCCTGGGCGCTGAGGATCACCACCGGCACGTAGGGGAAGTCTTCGCGCAGGCGGCGCAGGCCGGCCAGGCCGTGCACGTCGGACAGCGTCAAGTCCAGCAGCACCAGGTCGAAGCGCCCGGCTGTCTTCAGCAGGTGCACGGTTTCGGCCAGGCTGCCGGCCAGCTGCACGCGCAGCTGCGGCAGCACGTCGGCCAGCAGCAGTTGCAGGCCGTGCCGTACCAGGCCGTGGTCGTCGGCCAGCAGGAGTGATCCGTGGGGGTTCATGGGCGTGTTCATCTGTGGGGTGGATGTCGGATGTTGAACAGGGCCTGAAACCGAGGGCACGATACCAAGGTATACCGCGCTGGATGCGTTTTCTGGGCCTCCG